>NZ_JBPSEG010000008.1:0-147987 GCF_051488665.1 Melioribacter sp. Ez-97
ATCTTCCGTCGATTTTTGTTGAACAGTAGTTACAACGTCCCTCCGTAAGTGAAATTTCAAGAATTGAGTGCCAATCCCTTTTAATAACCGCATTTCCGCATTCGGGACAGTAAGTCGTTTGTCCTTCGATGTTGTGAACGTTGCCCGTGTAACAATACTTTATTCCCATATTAAGCGCGATATTACGGGCATGAACGAGCGTCGAAGGCGGAGTCGGAGGCTTGTTTCTCATTTTGAAATCCGGATGGAAAGCCGTAAAATGAAGCGGCACGCGGTCGCTCAGATTTTTTAATATCCACTCGCACATTCTTTTAATCTCGTCTTCGGAGTCGTTTTCGCCCGGAATCAAAAGCGTCGTAATTTCGAACCAGACGTCTGTTTCGTTGTGAAGCCATTGCAGCGTGTCGAGCACGGGTTGAAGATGCGAGAATGTAAGTTTATGATAAAATTCTTCCGTAAAAGCTTTCAAATCCACATTTGCCGCGTCGATGTATTGAAAAACTTCCTTGCGGGCTTCCTTGTCGATATATCCCGCCGTCACCATAACCGTTTTAATGTTCCGTTCGCGCGCAAGTCTCGAAATATCGATTACATACTCGCCGAAAATTACCGGGTCGTTATATGTGAACGCTATCGAAGGCGTTTTGTATTTCAACGCGATATTTACCACGTCTTCGGGAGAAGCTTCAACGGAATTGATTGCGTCGAGTTTTGCTTTGCTTATCGACCAGTTTTGACAAAATTTGCAACCGAGATTGCAGCCGGCTGTGCCGAAACTGAGAATTTTACTGCCGGGCATAAAATGAAACAGAGGTTTCTTTTCTATCGGATCGATGGCAAATCCGGTCGGATGTCCGTATCCGAGCGTATAAAGTTTGCCCTCGATATTTTGGCGGATGTAGCAAAAGCCGGCTTGATTGTTTCCGATTGTGCAATAACGCGGACAGAGTGTACAGAGGATTTTGCCCTTATCGTTTAACGACCACCATCTGGCGGGTTTGTATTTTATGCCAGCCGCTCTATCCATTTTTAATCTACTTTACCCCTTCTCTTTTTAAAAGAGCTTAATTCGGCTGGTAATATTTTTAATAAAAATTATACTATTGAATAACGGAGCCAACTGCGTCTACCGTCGGATAACGGTTGACCTGCGGCAAAAATAACCACATCGCCGTCTTTAATCAAGTTTTTTTCTTTAAGCAGCTTCATCGATTCCCTGATTGCGGAATCCTCGTCGCTGATATGCGAAAGATAAAAAGGTTTAATTCCCCAGTGGAGATTCAATGTGTTCAAAGTTTCGAACTTGTCCGAAATTGCAAAAATCGAGGCGTTCGGTCTGAATTTGGAAATGATATTTGCTTTCGAACCGAAATGGGTAAAAATTACAATTGCGGAGGCGTTCAGTTGATCCGAAATTTGCGTAATGCCTGCTCCGGTTGCGTCGACCATATTTTCGAAAATGTTTTCCGGTTTTTCGTATTTGGTTTTTTTCCTCATGCCCGGGTCGGCTTCGGTAGTCAGAAGAATTTCGTTCATAATTTTAACGGCTTCGACGGGAAATTTGCCAACCGAGGTCTCGCCGCTGAGCATTACTACGTCCGTGCCGTCCCAAACCGCATTTGCAATGTCGGAAGCTTCGGCTCGTGTGGGAACGGGATTATTAATCATCGATTCGAGCATTTGAGTGGCGGTAATAACGAGCTTTCCGGCTTCGTTGCATCTTCTGATAATCTTCTTCTGAATTACGGGTACGAGATGCGGTCCCAGTTCGACGCCGAGATCTCCCCTCGCAACCATAATGCCGTCGGACTCTTTCAGGATTTCTTCGAAATTGTCGACCGCTTCCTGTTTTTCGATTTTTGCAATCAACGGAATTTTATAGCCTTTTTCGTTTAACCATTTGCGCAAACCTCTTATATCTTCCGCCCGGCGCACGAATGAAAGAGCGATAAAATCTACCCGGTAGCGTAAAGCAAATTCGAGATTTTCATAGTCCTTTTTGGTTACCGAAGGAGTGCTCAGTTTCATGCCCGGCAGGTTCATTCCTTTACGGGGCTTTAATATACCTCCTTCGAGGATTTCGCAAACAAGTTTATTCTTCTTCTTTTCCGTAACTCTGAGTTTTATCAGTCCGTCGTCGATTAATATTGACTCGTCCTTTTTTGCGTCCTTGATCAAGTCTTTATAACTGGTGGAGATTATTTCTTTTGTGCCGGGAATGTCGTCTGTAGTTATTTCGATTTTGGCGCCGGTTTTAATTTCAATTTCGGGCTCGGCAAGTTCTCCGATTCTAATTTTGGGTCCCTGTAAGTCGACTAAAATCGGAATTGGGAGGGATTTTTCGACGCAAATGCCGTGAATTAAATTGAACAGACGCGTGAAGTATTCTTTGTTTCCGTGCGAAAAGTTCAGACGAATACCGTCGGTTCCCGCGTCGATCAATTCTTCGAGCCGTTCTTTGGAATCGGAAGCCGGTCCGAGCGTGGCTAGTATTTTTGTCTTGGCAAATAGCGGTTTCATTTAGTCAAAAGATTATTTTTGATTACGGCAAAAATAATACAATTAACGGAAAGAAATTAAAACGAAAGACGGAAAAACATTATTTTTTTAGCTTTTTCCTGCTTTCCTGCTTAGACTTCTTTAACATCGATTCGAGTTCTTTTTCAACTTTGTTGAAAAGCGTGTTGAGTTCGTGCTTTCCGCTTTTAAGCGCGCTGCCGGCTTTTACTCCCGTCAGGATTTCTACCGCTTCTTCGACGGTTTTTACGGGATATATGTGAAACCGTTTTTCTTTGACAGCATTTACGACTTCGTCTTTTAGCATCAGATCTTTTACGTTCTGGTGCGGAATTACTACTCCTTGAGAGCCGTTGAGCCCGCGTTTTTTACAGACGTCGAAAAATCCTTCGATTTTTTCGTTGACTCCGCCGATCGGCTGAACTTCGCCTTTTTGATTGACCGATCCTGTAATCGCCGTCGATTGCTTGACGGGAACGCCGGAAATAGCCGAAAGCAGAGCGCAGATTTCGGCTATCGACGCGCTGTCGCCGTCTATCATACTGTAGCCCTGTTCAAATACAAGACTTGCGCTGAAGGAAAGGTTCATGTTTCGTCCGAACTTTTCCCTGAAATAACCGGAAATAATCAGTACTGCTTTGTTGTGTGTTTTGCCGCTCAACCCCGCTTCTCTTTCCACATTAATTATGCTGCCGTTGCCCAGAGATACCGAAGCGGTTATTCTTGTGGGCTTGCCGAATGAATAGGCTCCGACGTCGTAGACTGCGAGTCCGTTTACGGTTCCGACACGCGACCCTTCGGTATCGATTAAGATTGCGCCTTCTTCAATATACTCGGAAATTTTCGATTCGTACAATCCGTGGCGCTCTCTGTAAGAATTATAAGCCTGGTCGACGTGATAAGCGTTTACTATTTTGCTGCCGTTGTCTTTTGCCCAGAAGTCGGCTTCGCGTACGAGGTCGGCGATGTATGCAAATCGGGTCGTCAGTTTGTTCTTCTCGCCGGCGTAACGCGCTCCGTATTCGATAAGCCGCGCAATCGCTGTTTTATCGAATTCATAAAGCTTTTCGGTTTCGATTAATTTTTTAATCAGTCTGGCGTATTCGTTCAACGCGTTTTCGGAACGCTTCATTACGTTGTCGAATTCGGCTTTTATCTTGAAAATTTTATTGAAGTCGTCTTCGTAATACGACAGGGAAGAGTAGACGTAATTGTTGCCGATTAGAATTATTTTTGTGTCGATCTCAATCGGCTCGGGTTTAAGTATGGACGGCGAGAATTGATAGACGTTAGCGAAGTCTTGAATCTCGAGTTTGCCGTAGAGCAGGGTTCTTTTTAGAGCTTTCCAAACACCGGGCTCGCCGAGAGCGTCGAGCGCATTTATAACGAGAAATCCGCCGTTAGCCCTCAGGATCGATCCGGCTTTGATACGCGTAAAATCGGCATACCATCCGCCTCGTCCGTCGTTAATCTTTTCGATTGTGCCGAACAAATTAGTATACGTCGGCGTCGTTTCGATTATAACGGGCGCTGTTTTTGTAGTCGAATTATCGAGGATAATATTGACTTCGTATTCTTTGAGGTAATCGATAACCATCCCGTCTTCGGATTCTTCCTCAACGGGCTTTTGCCCTTTGAAAATTTCGACATTCAAAAGTATGTTTTCCGTCACCTGTTCCAGATAGTGTTTAATCTTTCTGTCTTTATATTTCTTCTTCAAATCATCGATCGTAACCTTAACTATCGACGCGACCGACTCTGTCTCTAGTTGATTAATTTTTTCCTGATACGATTGAGTAAGTTTAAGGCTTTCTACGAAAACCTGCTGGAGTTCTTCCTGATAAGAAGAATATTTGCTTATGATTTCATTTGCTTTTTCGGAAGAGATTTTGCCTTCCCGGACGAATTCCTGTATCTGCTGGACGAATACCGGGTTGCCGTCTATTAAAGCGAGAATTTCCGGGCGTACCATTTCGCCCGACTTAACTTCGCCGAGCGTGAAATTATCTTTTCTCAATTTTTCTTCGAATCCGGTCATAATAGAACGCTGCTTTTTGCCGTATTCGGAAAGGAGCTGCTTTTTGCGGCTGACGAACGGATCGGAATTCAATACCTGGGGAATCCTCTCCTGCAGAAATCGAATCGACCTTCTCAAATCTTTTCGGAATTTTTTAGCCTGACCGGCGCGGAATTTGAGCAATATCGGTCTGTCGACGTCTTTGAAATTATTTACATACGCATAATCGTAGAGATCTCCGTTGCCTGACGGTGCAATCGACTCGAGCATTTTTTTTATTGTAGTAAGTTTTCCTGTGCCGGAAAGTCCTGTTACGAATACATTGTAACCGGGACTGCGGAGTTCAACGCCGATTTTCAGAGCTTTCAACGCCCGTTCCTGTCCCACAATGCCTTCGATCGGTTTCAGGCTTTCCGTGTTTTCGAATTCGAAAACGGAAGTATCGCATGTCCATTTGAGTTCCGAAGGGGAAAGTTCTTTGTGACGAGGGGCTTTTTTAAGAGGCATAATAAATCCTGTACGAATTTAACGGATAGTTTAAAATAAACAAAAAAGATTTAAGTTAGGCTTCTATTCTTAATTTTATTAAATTTTAGGTGAACAATTTGAGGCAATGTTGATTTACTGGGACGTCAATCCTGAAATATTCAAACTCGGACCCTTCTCGATACGATGGTACGGACTGTTGTTTGCGCTCGGGTTCATTATCGGATTTCAGATAATGTCGCATATCTTCCGTAAGGAAGGCAAAAACGAAAACGACCTTAATGATTTGCTCTGGTATATGATTCTCGGCACTGTTATCGGAGCTCGTCTCGGTCATTGCCTGTTTTATAATCCTTCTTATTATCTCTCCAATCCGCTCGAAATTTTGCAGGTCTGGAAAGGAGGACTCGCAAGTCACGGCGCGGCTATCGGCATTCTTACGGCTATTTATTTGTTTACAAGAAAGTACGGAAACTATTCGTTTCTCTGGTTGATGGACAGACTCGTTATTACCGTTGCTTTGGGCGGCTCGTTCATCAGACTGGGCAATCTTTTCAATTCCGAAATTATCGGAGTGCCAACGGGCGGCGACTGGGGATTTGTTTTTACGCATGTCGACAGTTTGCCCCGACATCCCGCTCAATTGTACGAATCGATTGCTTATTTTCTCGTGTTTGTTTTTCTTTTTACTTATTACAAAAAGAAAAACGGAAATTTCAAAGAAGGTCTTCTCTTCGGGTATTTTTTGATTCTTGTTTTTACGTTCCGGTTCTTCGTCGAATTCGTTAAAGAAAATCAGACTTATTTCGAAGAAGGAATGGTACTCAATATGGGGCAAATTTTGAGCATTCCGTTAATTATTGCGGGAATTTATTTTCTTACAAGAAAGAACTCCAAATCCATCAAAATTAACCGACGCAATTCCTGAAAGGAATAAAATGAAAAAAATATTTGTCTTAATAAATCTGCTGTTAATCGCTTCGTTGATTACCGCACAGGAATATGATCCTTCCGCGGACACGCTCCGTTTCGAAGGCGAATATCATCTCAGAAACATTCGCCAATTGACTTTCGGGGGCAACAACGCCGAAGCTTACTGGAGCTTCGATAATAAAGAACTCGTATTTCAAAGCGACTGGGAAAAAATCAATTCGCAGGGCTGCGACCAGATTTTCAAAATAAAAGCCGACGGCAGCGCTTATAAAGACGGTGAAAGATATAAATTGATTTCTACGGGAAAAGGAAGAACGACGTGCAGCTATTTTCTTAAAGACGGCAGAATAATTTATGCCTCGACGCACGCAGCAGACACGCTTTGTCCGGAATCGAAAATGTTTGCCGCGGGCAGATACGTCTGGCTGATTTACGATACATATGATATTTACGTTGCGGGTCCCGACGGCAGCGACACAAAGTTACTGATAGGAGGAAAAGGTTATGACGCCGAGGCAACCGTTTCGCCAGACGGGAAATATGTTGTCTTTACTTCCACTCGCTCGGGCGATCTGGAATTGTGGCGTTACGAAATCGAAACCGGCGAGCTGCTTCAACTTACCGACCGGCTCGGTTACGACGGCGGAGCATTCTTTTCGCCGGACTCCAGATCGATTGTCTGGCGCGCAAGCCGTCCGAAAGGCGAAGAAGCTGAGGTTTACAAGCAGCTTTTGAAAGAAGGTTACGTTGAGCCGAAAGCCCTCAATATCTACATATCGGATATCGACGGTAATAACGTTCGGCAGGTAACAGAACTGCCTGGCGCCAACTGGGCTCCGTTTTTTCATCCCGACGGAAAAAAGATTTTATTTTCTTCGAATCATCATTCACTCGACAAAGGCGGCAGAGTGTTCGACATCTTTATGATTAACATAGACGGAACGGGACTTGAAAAAATTACAAATTCCGGAACGTTCGACGCATTCCCGATGTTTTCCTTCGACGGAAAAAAATTCGTCTTTTGTTCCAACAGAAACGCCGACAGGAAACCGTCGAGGGACACTAATGTTTTTATAGCCGACTGGGTCGAAAATCCGGATGAACGCGACACAGGCTTCAAAGCGGTAAAATAAATATGAACGAAAAAGAATTTATTGCCGTACGAATCGAGCAGTTGAAACAATCGATGCGTTATTTCCCGATCGATTTTATAACGGAAGTCGATACGGAATTGCTCGAAATGCCTCGCTGCAATTTATTGATGGCTCCGCCTCTTTTCGATACATTCGAACTCGTAGACGAAAAAGGCAACGTCCATTTTCATACCGACAACGTATACAAGGCAAAATATATAATCTATGCCAATTCGAAAAAACCGAATACTATCGTAATACCGAAAAATACCGATGAAATTGAACTCGCAGTAAAACAGTACGAAGCCTATCTCGATAGTCTTCTCCGGGAAATCGAACGGGATTACAAAAAGGAATTTCCCGAATCCAAAAATCACGCAGCCGTTACAAACAGAATATTCAACTCGCTCAATCTAATCAGGCTTTGATTTGATAGAATTAGGAAAGAACATAACCGGATATCTTCGGGAGAATTTCGGCGACGAATATCTGAGTCGTTTCGTCGAATTCTATAATTCCGAACCTAAGACTTATATCCGTATTTCGCCTCGCAGCGACAAACAAAAATTGTTCGAATCGTTAGCCCGTTACGGAATCGAACTCCGGAGCGTTGAAGGAATTGCAAACGCTTTTGAAGTAATCAGGGGGAAAGATATCGTAGGTAAAACAATCGATTACATCCTCGGCGCATATTATATTCAAAGCCTTTCGTCAATGCTGCCGGCGCTAGTTCTGAATCCGGATGCAAATCATAAAACGCTCGATCTATGCGCCGCGCCCGGTTCTAAAACAACGCAACTTTCGGAATTGATGGGCAACCGGGGAACTCTGGTTTCCAACGACATATCGCTCGACCGTCTGCGAGTATTGATGTATAATATCGATAAAATGAACGTTGTCAACGCCGGCGTATTAAACAAAAAAGGAGAACTGCTGAGCGGCTTTTTCGACGAATATTTCGACAGGATATTAGTCGACGCGCCCTGCAGCGCTCTCGGAATTGTTCAAAAAAAGGGCGAGGTAAGCAACTGGTGGAACGCGAACAAAGTTAACGGCATCGCCGAAATTCAGTACAAATTGCTCGTAAGCGGAATTCGTATGTTAAAGGTCGGGGGCGAACTGGTCTATTCCACCTGCACTCTCACTCTGGAAGAAAACGAATTTGTTCTGAATAAAATACTCGAAAAATATCCCGTTGAATTGGTCGATGTCGAATTGCCGGTCGAAAGCAGGGACGCATTTACCGAAATCAACGGAGTTAAATTGAATGCCGGTATATCGAAAGCAAAAAGAATTGTTCCGTGGGAAGCCGGCTCGGAAGGATTTTTTGTCGCAAAACTGGTTAAGACCGATAAAACCGATAAAAGAAACGCCGACAAGTCGCGCCTCAAAAACGACATTAAATTATTGAACGCAGATTCGCGCGATATTAAAAATTACTTGTCCGAAATATCGGATTATTACGGTATCGACAAATCGGTATTCTATAACTATCGTTATATACAAAGGAGTAAAGACATCTATTTCGTCGATGTCAATTGGGATTCGATCCACACGGGATTGTTCAATCGCATCGGTTCGAAGTTCGGCGCAGTCGACAAAAAAAACAAAGTTCAACTTCACATGCTTGCCGCTCAAATCTTCGGTAGATACGCTGCGAAAAACAGAGCGGAACTTAAAAATAAAACCGAACTGGAAAGCTATTTCAGAGGCGGCGTCATAAAAAGACCCTTCGATTCAAAAGGGCAAAAATTAGTTTTTTATGAAGATAAAATACTCGGCGCGGCGGTCGCTTCTTCCGAAGGTTTGAAAAGTCAATTCCCGAGAGCCTTCAGAACGCAGGAAATCGTTATACCTTGATTTTGGCGCTCACCGGATTATAAGACCGTCTTTGTTCTTTTTCAATTCTGACGGAATGACGTTCAGTATTTCTTCTTTGAGCGCGTCGAGGAGGTGTTTTTTAATAAATGTGTTTGAATAAACGAATCCGATTTCTCTTTTGGGTACGGGCTTGACGAACTCTTTTATCTGTTTTAATTTTTTTCTGTCTTTTATATACTGTAAAGAAAGAAAGGGCAGTAAAGTCATACCGAAGTTCTGTTCGACCAATTTGATCAAAGTGTCGAGATTGCCGCTTTCGAAAACCACTTTAGATCCTTTCGAAACCCAGTCGCTATCGTCCGTTTTACAAACCGAAAGCGTTTGTTCCCTCAGGCAATGTCCTTCTTTTAAAAGGAGGAAATCGCTTACGCTCAGGTCGTTTTGATTAAGTTTGTTTTTCTTAATCAGTTTATGTTCCGGAGGCAGAAAAGCAACGAACGGCTCGTAGTAGAGCGTTTCGGTTATTAGATTTCCGTTTGAAGATCGGAGCGCTATAATACCGATGTCGAAATCCCCCTTGTTGATGCCGTTAATAATTTCGTCAGTTGTAACTTCGTCGATTACCAGTTCTACTTCCGGATAATTTTTGATAAAATTACTCAAGAACATCGGCAGCAGATACGACGAAACAGTGGGAATTATCGCTACTTTGAGCGTTCCGGAAAATACGCCTTTCTCGACTTGCAGCAAGATGTTTATCTTATCCCTTTCTTTCAAAATTTGTTTTGCCTGGTCAATTATTTTTTTTCCGATTTCGGTCGGAGTTATCGGGTGTTTGTCGCGTTTGAAAATAATTACGCCGAGTTCTTCTTCGAGCTTTTGGATTTGCATGCTGAGAGTCGGCTGCGTTACGTAACAGTTTTGAGCGGCTTCCGAAAAGCTGCCGTATTTTTCGACCGCTATCAAATATTCGAGCTGTATTAATGTCATGGCTTGTATATAAAATTTATCTATGCGAATATAAGAATTATTGATTTGATTTATAGGAATAATTATGCGATTTTATGATTGTGTTTAATTGAAATAAAATTTACTATATTTATAAACGGGCAAAAATCATCCCGATTATAAAAACAATTGAAGAAACCAACTGAAATATTAAACAAAAAAAGCGAGGACAAATATGAGTAACAATCCAAACGAAGGAGCAAGGTGTCCCTTTCCGCACGGAGGCGGAGCTAAAGGAACCACGAATCAGGATTGGTGGCCTAACCGTTTGCGTCTGAATATTTTGAGACAGCATTCGGAACTATCCAATCCGCAGGACAAAGATTTCAATTACAAAGAAGCATTCAAGAGTCTCGATTACGAAGCTCTCAAGAAGGACCTGAAAGATTTAATGAAACAGTCGCAGGACTGGTGGCCTGCGGATTTCGGTCATTACGGTCCGTTGTTTATCAGAATGTCGTGGCATGCTGCCGGAACTTACCGCATTGGCGACGGAAGGGGCGGAGCCAACGGAGGCTTCCAACGTTTCGCGCCTTTGAACAGCTGGCCCGACAATGCTAATCTGGATAAAGCCCGCCGCCTGCTCTGGCCTATTAAGAAAAAATACGGCAATAAAATATCGTGGGCGGATCTTCTTGTATTGGCGGGCAACGTTGCTATGGAGGACATGGGCTTTAAAACGTTCGGCTTCGGAGCCGGTAGAGAAGACGCATGGGAACCGGACGAAAGCATTTATTGGGGCTCCGAAAAAGAATGGCTCTCCGACGACTCCCGTTATGAAGGCGAACGCAATCTGGAAAATCCTCTCGCAGCAGTTCAGATGGGATTGATTTATGTTAATCCCGAAGGACCCGGCGGCAAACCCGACCCGGTTGCGGCTGCCAAAGACATTAGAGAAACTTTCAGGCGTATGGGAATGAACGACGAAGAAACTGTGGCTTTAATTGCAGGCGGTCACACTTTCGGAAAAGCTCACGGTCAGGGCGACCCGAAGTTGATGGGCCCGGAACCCGAAGCCGCCGATATCGAAGAGCAGGGACTCGGATGGAAATACAAATATAAATCAGGGAAAGGTCCCGATACTTTGACGGGCGGTCCGGAATTAACCTGGACTACTACACCGACCAAATGGGGACACGATTTCTTCAAACATCTTTTTGAATACGAATGGGAGCTTACAAAGAGTCCGGCAGGCGCCTATCAGTGGGTCGCAAAAAATGCGGAACCGACTGTTCCCGATGCCCATGACCCGAACAAAAAACATCGTCCGGGTATGTTAACTACCGATCTTTCTTTGAGATTCGATCCCGAATACGAAAAGATTTCGAGAAAATTCTACGAAAATCCGGAACTGTTTGCCGATGCTTATGCTCGCGCATGGTTCAAGTTATTGCACAGGGATATGGGTCCGAAGACGAGGTATTTGGGTCCTGAAGTGCCGGAAGAAGATTTAATCTGGCAGGATCCGATTCCTGCGGTCGATTATAAACTGGTCGATAAAAACGATATTGCCGAATTGAAAAAGAAAATACTCGCGTCGGGACTTTCGGTCTCGGAATTGGTTAAAGTTGCCTGGGGTTCGGCATTCACCTATCGCAATTCGGATAAAAGAGGCGGAGCAAACGGCGCGCGAATAAGATTGGAACCGCAGAAAAACTGGGCAGTTAATAATCCCGCTGAATTGAAAAAGACGCTGGACGTTCTCGAAAAAATACAAAGCGAATTCAACTCGGCTCAGAAAGACGGCAAGAAAATATCGCTGGCGGATTTGATAGTGCTTGCCGGCAGCGCCGCCGTTGAAAAAGCAGCTAAGGACGCGGGCTTTGACATCGAAGTTCCGTTTACACCCGGCAGAAACGACACAACTCAGGAATTAACCGACGTTGAATCTTTTGCCGTACTCGAACCGATTGCAGACGGGTTCCGTAACTATGCAAAAGAAAATGCCGCAGTATGCGCAGAGCATATACTTGTAGACAAATCCCAATTGTTGACGCTTTCCGTGCCCGAAATGACCGTATTGGTCGGCGGTATGCGCGCTTTGAATGCCAACTACGACAATTCCGATTACGGTATATTCACCGAAAGACCGGGTCAATTGACGAACGATTTCTTTGTCAATCTGCTCGATATGGGAGTCGAATGGAAAGCCGTAGACGAAATGAAAACAAAATTCGAGGGACACGATAGAAAAACAGGCAAGCCGAAATGGAAAGCTACGCGCGTCGATTTGATATTCGGGCATAATTCGGAATTACGCGCCGTGGCTGAATTCTACGCATGCGACGATAATAAAGAAAAATTCGTCAGGGATTTCGTCAAAGCCTGGACGAAAGTGATGGAACTCGACAGATTCGATTTGAAATAAGTTGATTGCATTTTGAAAACTTTAATAACGGAAGCCGCGGCAAATTGCTGCGGCTTTTTTCTTTTTAGATTGTTAATTTTTCATAAGAATTAAATATTGATAAAAGTTTATTTGTACGAAAACTCCGGCTGGCAGCGAATAAACAGAAAAGCAATACGGATGGTGTTGAATACGGGCTTTCCGGTCTTGAAAGCTATGAAGTTAAGTTAAGAAAATTTATTCAAGAACTTGCAAGCAAACGGCAGAAAGCAAAGAACGGATAAGGAAATAAAAAAGAATTTAGAAAAAATGGGTGGAGGGTATGAAGGAGGAGCAATTTAAATTCCTTCTACAACAAGGAGAAGGATTTAAGATAGAATTTAAGGAAAGCTTTGATGCAAAAAAATCTTGCAAAAGAAATGGTTGCTTTTGCCAGTAGCGAAGGTGAAAAAATACTTATCGGAGTAAATGACCAGGGAACAATAAATGGTATTGCTATTACAAACCGTATTAAATCTGAAATTCAGGACCTGGCAAGAAATTGTGACCCGCCGGTAACAATTTCGTTCGATGAATGGACTAATGTACTATTATCAGTGTTGAAGAAGGCATAAATAAACCGTATCGATGTAGTTCTGGATTTTTTGTTCGTCAGGGTAGTAACTCTCAAAAAACTTTCAACCGACGAGATAAGAGAATTCTTTAATAAGGAAGGGAAAATACTATTCGATGAATCAGTACATAAAGACTTTGACTTTAGCAACGGTTTTGACCACTCTCTTTTTGTAATTTTTTTGAAAAAAGCAAACTTAAGCAGAGTAATTCCAGATGAAGGTATATTACAAAATATTGGGGTGCTCACAGAAACAAAAAAATTTAAAAATGCAGGAGCGCTATTTTTTTGCAAAGAAATCACAAAATTTTTACCTAAAGCCATTATTACGTGTGTGCTGTATAAGGGGACTGATAAACTTTTATTATAGATAGGAAGGATTTTGCGGAGTATATACTCTCAAACTACGAAAATGCAATAAATTTTATTACGAGAAATCTTCGGATTTCTTATAAAATTAATTCCGCAGGTCCAAGAAAAGAAGTCTTAGAAATACCGATTGAGGCGTTAAGAGAAGCTGTTGTAAATTCTATAGCACATAGAGATTATTATGAAAAAGGAGCTAATATACAAATCAATATTTTTGACGATAGATTGGAAATAAGCAATCCGGGAGGATTGGTTTCTGTTTTAATAGAAAAAGATTTTGGAAAGAGAAGTATAACCAGAAATCCTCTTATTTTCAGTCTTTTAAAGTTAGTTGCTCTTGTGGAAAAAGTTGGGTCAGGCATAAGCCGAATGAGAAATGCCATGTTAGAAGCTGGACTTTCTGAACCAGAATTTGATTTTTCAGATTTTTTTGTTGTGACATTTAAAAGACCTGAAGCGGATTATAACGTGCGTACTCAGAGGATAAAACAGAGGGCCGGAATAAGTGCAGAAGAAATTCGGAATAAATGCGGAAAAGATATATAATGAAATTGCTCAAAATAATTTTATTAAAACCCATGAAATATCACAAAATCCTGGACTTGCACAAAGAACGGTTGAAAAGATTATTGCCAAACTTAAGTAAGAAGGATTATTAAAACGAGTCGTCTCGCTTAAAAGCGGGCGCCGGGAATTGGAATGAAAGGATTTTTGAACTGCTATTGTCAATTGCCAAATAAAATTTTCTAATGACGAAGATGAGTAGAAACTTCCTATGACACTACAAAAAACTAAATTTAATCAAACCGAAATCGGATTAATCTCTTAGGAGTTGGAGGGCGAACAGGACGGGAAGTATCGAAAAATCTGAACTATAACATCGCAGAAAATCTTGAATAAATAACGTCAGCGCAGTGAATTCCAATTAATAATAAAATTCACTAAAAAGTTTAATCAACGCAGGTCGTGAATTTATTCTGGTTAATCTACGTTGTTATATAACCACCAAGCTATAAGACGCAAAGGTAAATATGAAAATATTTTTTTTAATTTCCGCTCTCTTTTTATGGCTCTCCAGCCATTCGTCCGGGCAGGGCTGCAGCGACGCAGGCGCCTGCACGATAAACGGTTTAAAACCGCATGGTCAGGAGAGCGCTAATTCTATAAACAATCAATTTAATATAGGCGGATTCTTCGGAGTTGCGGACAATTCCGTAAATGTCTATGGTAATTACCTGGAATATAACCGAAGGATTACAGATAAATACGGACTGGATATAAAAATTTCCGCAATAGCCCAAAACGGAAACGGTATTTCACGTCGGGGACTTTCGGATATTTTTCTCAATCTGAATTATTTTGCTGCGGACAGGTTCGTGATTTCAGCAGGCGCTAAAATTCCGTTGTCCGACGCAAACGGAAAATTAGACGGACTTTCATTGCCGATGGATTATCAACCGACTTTAGGGACTTTCGATTTAATAATCGGAGCGGCATATGCAATTTACGACGTCCGGATAGCGGCAGCGATACAACAGCCTTTAAGCCAAAACGGGAATGAGTTTATTTCCGGGAATTATCCGGAAAATTCGGCATTGCGAAATTTTCAAACGACGAATAAATACAAACGGAGCGGGGATCTGCTGCTCAGAATTTCCTATCCGATCACGCTATACCAAAATCTTACGATAACACCGAGTATATTGCCTATCTATCATCTTGCGAACGATAAATATACCGACGAATATGAAATTGAAAATGAAATTATCGGTTCTCGCGGTTTGACGCTCAACGGCAATATTTATCTGGATTATAAATTGAATGAGGGAAACGGCATTCAGTTTAACATAGGAGTCCCGTTTATAGTTAGAGATTCCCGTCCGGATGGTTTAACGAGGAGCTTTATTGCAACATTGGAATACAAAATTACTTTTTGACATTTAATCTAAATAATAGATAAATCGGTTTTAAGAATGCTCTGAGCGCCGGCTTAAACTATGAACGGCATAATCGCTTTAAGGAACCGGATTTGAATAAAGAACTAAAAGAAGAAAACAGACCGCTATGATTAATTTTTTCAAGAAAGTAAGACTAAAACTTTTATTCGACGGAAGGCTGCAAAATTATCTTAAATACGCCGCGGGAGAAATAATACTTGTGGTTATCGGCATCCTGATAGCTCTTCAGATAAACGACTGGAACGAAAACCGGAAATTGAATGGTGTTAGAAATATTTACTACCGACAGATTCTAATCGATTTGGACCGCGAAATTAAGAATATTAATTCTCGAATTGACAGTCTGGAAAAGAGCGTTAATTCATATAATGCATATAAAGAATATGTTTCTTCAGAAAATCCGACGGTAGAGCAGATATTAATGGCTTTGAGCGGGGTTGTTGAAACGTTTAATTACATGTCGTTTAATTCGAGCACAATCGAATCGCTCGAACTTACCGGAGATATTAAATTGATACCCAGGAATTTAAGAACTGAGTTAATAAACTTAAGACGAGGTCAGGAAATTATGACCACCGTGGCTACCGATAACGACAATGTTTATTTGTTTAATCTTCAGAAGGCGGGCAATATGGGTTTTTATCAAATATTGAATGGTCGCGCTGTAAAAGGATCAATTAAAAATAACGACATCGCAGATAAAATAAAGCGGAATTACGCCGATATCATTTTAATTGCCGATGCGGCTTATGCGCTGAAGAATTTTACCGAAAAAGAAAAAATCAATGGATTCAAAACAATGTTAAAACAGATCGATACAATAAGAAAAATGATTCAACGGGAGCTGGACAAATAATTCCTCCGTATTATAAGCGCAAGAATATTTATATAAATAAAGTAATGCATCGTTGTTGCTTTATTATTCGATTGATAGCTGATTGCGTACATATCCGGTTCATTTAACGTAAACGAATCATTGAATAGGTTTAGAAAATATCATTACAAAAAAGTAGCCGCTTTATGATAAAATTATTTAGGAATGTACGGCAAAAGCTTTTGTCGGAAGGAAAATTGCAGAAGTACCTTAAATATGCCGCGGGAGAAATTATACTCGTGGTTGCCGGAATTCTGATAGCGCTTCAAATAAATAACTGGAGCGAATCGATTAAAAACCGGGAACTGGAATCGGTTTACTTGAGAGAGATGCTGGAAGATTTCAAAAGCAATCTGCAAAAATCCGAAGACACAATCGAATGGATTAAGGAAGTGATTCCGGAGATGATTGTGCTGCTCGAACAATCGTCGCTCGATAAACCCGATATCCCGGTCGATTCGCTCAACTACAATTTTTCGTCTCTCCTTACCATGCCCACATACAACAGCACGGACAGGGTTTATCAGAATTTAATCGGGTCGGGCGATTTTAAAATTATTACATCGCGGAATTTGAAAAACGATATTGCAAATTATTACAAAGCCGTCGATTTAATAGAACTCGTGCAAAGAACTCATGAAATGGAGCTCGTAAATTCGATTCAGCCTTACATAATCGACAATATGGATTTTCAATCCGTCGGTATTTATATGCTGGACGACTGGGGCATGCCGCCGGCGGACGATTATGAACGGATTCTAAAAGTTATGAAAAGCAGAGAGTTCAGAAATATTATCATGCTAAAATTGTCTATACTGTCCGACCTGCTGGAGCATAACGAGAACATTAAAGAAATCAACAAAAAGCTTGTGGCGTCAGTGGAAAAACATTTCGAGTAATTCCGGTTGACTAATAGCAGTCTTCGTTTTAATTTATTGCGCCGATTAAAAAGGAGATTGCGCATGAAAAACACAAGGATATTCAAAATGCCGTTTGCAAGCGTATATCCGCACTACATAAGCAAGGCTGAAAAAAAAGGACGCACAAAAGACGAAGTGGATGCTGTAATTTGCTGGCTTACTGGATACGACAGTAAAGGTCTTCAAAAACAGATAGACAAAAAAGTCGATTTCGAAACGTTTTTTGCCGAGGCGCCGGCAATCAATCCGAACGCCTCTAAGATTACCGGAGTTATCTGCGGATACAGAGTAGAAGAGATAGAAGACCCGCTGATGAGGAAAATCCGTTACATGGACAAACTCGTCGACGAACTGGCAAAAGGGAAATCGATGGAAAAGATATTAAGGAAATAATATTGATGTAATAATCCGACATGCGCGTATTCGACAGACGATTTTATAAAATAAATTTGCGGAGGTTCTGAAGGAATAATGAACTGTGTCGGATCTGCTAACGACAAATACTTAATAATTGCCCCTTGATTTTCATTAGTGAGGAATAAATTAGATAATTTCAAAACGGACACAGGGAAAAATCTTCTCTTGAAATTGAAGCCTTTGGGAAGGCTCAAAATAACAGTCCTGAGTATTGTTTCCGCTTTTTAGCTTAAATGTTATGTTTTACGCAAGATCGATGAAAAAATTTTTAATTACAAAGAAAAAATCAGGCGCGCAAGAAATTATTTAAGCAAATTACTTCTAAAATATCAGCAGTTGAAGCGCTAATTCGATATACTATTTTCTTTCAGCCGGAAGGAGCAAAGCTAATCAAAATTATTTTCTATGAAACGAAAGGTCAACTATGATAAACGAATATATAAGCGATATAAGAAAATTATTTTCCTACTATAAATCGGTAGGCGAAAAAGCCTTTGAACAGTTGGACGACAATGAATTGTTCTGGAGATACAACGAGCATTCGAATTCTATCGGGATTATAGTGAATCATTTATGGGGAAATATGAAATCCAGATGGACCGATTTTCTGACTTCTGACGGCGAAAAGCAATGGCGCAATCGCGACCTGGAATTCGAGTCCGTTATTAATACCAGGGAGGAATTATTGAATAAGTGGAACGAAGGTTGGGTTTGCTTGTTTAACGCGCTTGATTCAATCAACAAGGATAATTTTAATACAAAAATTTACATCCGGAATCAGGAACATTCGGTTATCGAAGCAATTAACCGGCAGTTGACGCATTATACTTATCACATAGGACAAATTGTTTATCTGGCAAAGATGATTAAGGAAGATAAATGGAAAAGTTTAACCATACCTAAGGGGAAATCTTCGGAGTTCAACAACGATAAATTCTCCAGAGGCAAACACGGAGGGCATTTTTCCGAAAAGTCTTAGATTGAAAAGTACAAGAGAGCGATCTTATTGTTTTTTTACTTTTTAAACCTGCCGGTGTAACTTGTAGAAAGATACTTCTGTCTTAAGTTGTATGAAAAATAGGATTAATATGAAGCGTTTGGCAGGATTTCTTTGTTTATGTTTATTGGTCTCCTCGTTTGCCTCCTATTCTTTGACGGGAGATTATAACGGCAATAAAGATTGCGTGAAAAAGCGCGATCTCTTTTATAAAATCGAAAACAAAATAAAAACTGTTTATAATGAATACGGATTGAGAGGTGATTTTCTGATTGCCGTTGTTGATGAATATGGCTTGAAAGGATATGCCGTAGTTAATCGTAATATTATGGGAGGTAAATACTCGGATTTAAGCATTGATTCCCCTTTTTATATAGCGTCGCATACAAAAGCCTTTACCGGCGCTTTAATGCAAATACTCGAGGAAGAAGGAATGCTGGATTTGAATAAATCAATTGCAGACTATTTACCGGAATTGAATTTTGGAAACGGAATAAATACCGCCGATATTACGTTGAAAAATCTTTTGAATCATACGCACGGCATATTCAGCGTAAGATTAACATGGAAAACTGCTTTCCTGGGTTACAGCGGTTTAAACTCGGAAATTCTGGAAGATCTTAACAATGATTTTATTTATGATCCGTCGTATAAATTCCGATATTCGAATGTCGGTCCTATTGTAGCGGCTATAATAGCCGAAAAAGTCACGGGGAAAAATTGGAAAGAATTAATGCGAGAAAAAATATTCATGCCCCTGAAAATGAAGAATACGAGTTGCAACGTTTCCGATTACGAAGCTGATTTAATCCGACCTTCGGTTATCGTATATCGGAATAATGAAATCATTTCCTCCGGCTTTTATAAAAAAGATATAACCATGCACGCTTCCGGAGGTATAATTTCAACGACAAAGGATTTATCGCTTTGGCTGGCGGCTAACATAAGACAGGATGAAATTTTAATGAGTAAAAAAAGTTGGCGCCTTTTGCATTCGTCGTCTGTATCACAAAACAGAAAATATTTTACATACAATCGTTTCGGGTACAGCTTGGGCTGGGATATTGCCGAATACGAAGGAGATACAATGCTGACCAGGTTCGGCGGTTATGCCGGTATCAGTTGCCATATCTCTTTTATTCCGAAGAAAAAAGTTGGAATAATTGCTTTCTCTACGGATAACAGAGCTTTTCTTTTACCTCATCTTATAGCGAACTATGTTTATAATCTGATGTCTGAACGGGACGAAGAGAATCTATTTGAAAATGAAGTCGCTTTATTTAAAGAAGCATTTATTAAACAAAATAATTTATCCTATCCGCCCGATTCTCTTTTGTTGCAAGCAAACAACAAAAACGATGCAATCACTGGAATTTATCAAACCGATTCTTGGCCTTCGGTTGAGATTAAAAAATCGGGGAACCATTATAACTTTATATGGGGAGTTCTAAAAGGTAAGATTTATTTGAAAGACGACTCGTCGTTTACGACTAATACCGGCGTAATTATCAGAGATTTCAAAATAAAAAACGATACTCTGTATACAGGGTCGTTAGCGTTTATTAAAGAATGAAAAAATAGAATAGATTTTTTTGCCTTAATTATTATATTAAGTTTGCTATATTTATTTGATCCCAAACATAGAACTAAACTAAAAGAAATGAATCTTGCGGATATCGGTTATACCGTATTTCTAGAAAAAAGCGAATGTCAGTCGTTCCCGGAAGGTTTACAGACGGGAAGAGTTGCCGCGGAACATAAAGAGAGGTATATTGTCCTTACAGCCGAAGGCGAATACGAAGCTGAAATTACCGGCAATATGCGTTTTACGGCAGAATCGAGAAAGGACTTTCCCGCAGTCGGGGACTGGGTTCTGTTGACTCCTTACTCAAACGGCTTTGCTCTGATCCATAAAATATTGCCGCGCTATTCGATTCTGGAAAGAAAAGCTGCAGGCAAAAAAAGCGAAGTTCAGATTATCGCTGCAAACGTGGATTATGCTTTTTTAATTCAGGCTGTCGACAGAGATTTTAACGTCAACCGCATCGAACGTTATCTGACGCTCTGTTATACTTCCGGAATTAAACCCGTAGTCGTTCTGACCAAAATCGACTTGATTGACCCTGCTACTCTCGCTTCGATTAAAAACGGCGTGGAAAAACGCGTTAATAACATTCCCGTTCTAACGGTAAGCAATGTTACAGGAGAGGGATTGAGCGATCTGGAAAAATTAATTGAGAAAGGAAAAACTTGCTGCGCGCTCGGCTCCTCCGGCGCGGGCAAATCGACTCTTATTAACAACCTCTCCGGCAAAGATATAATGCGGACGGACTTCATCAGCGAAAGCACAAACAAAGGCAGGCATGTAACGACCCACAGGGAATTAATCGTTCTCGATAAAGGCGGAGTGTTGATCGATAATCCCGGCATGAGGGAAGTGGGAATTACCGATATGTCGACCGGACTGGAAAAGACTTTCGAGTTTATTTACGAACTTTCGACAGACTGCAAATTCAAAGACTGTACTCACACTAATGAACCGGGCTGCGCCGTATTGAAAGCTGTCGACTCGGGTCAAATCGACAAGGCTTTGTACAAAAATTTTCTGAAACTCGAAAAAGAGAAAAATTACTATGAAATGTCAGCTCTGGAAAAAAGGCAAAAAGATAAGAACTTCGGCAAGATGATAAAGAATTTTAAAAAAGAGATTAAGAAGAAGAAATAGAAATCAATTACCCACCCGGTATTAGACAAAAAAATATCCCGGCTATGCATTAAAGCATAAACCGGGATAAAATAGATGAGGGAGGAAGTTCGTTTATACGTCGAAATATTGCTCGAATTCGAACGGATGAGGACGCAAAGCCATTGGTTTTACTTCTCTGTCCATCTTGTAATTTATCCATGCGTTAATAACGTCTTCCGTAAATACGTTGCCTTTCAGTAAGTACTCGTGGTCGTCGGCCAAGGCTTTCAAAGCTGCGCCGAGCGATTCGGGAGTCGAAGGCACGTCTTTTAATTCTTCAGGCGACATGTCGTAGATGTCTTTGTCGAGCGGGTCGCCCGGATCGATGCGATTCATTACTCCGTCCAAACCCGCCATTAATATTGCCGAGAATGCAAGATACGGATTGCTCGACGGGTCGGGGCAGCGGAATTCGACTCTTTTGGCTTTCGGCGAATTCGAATACATCGGTATTCTCACCGAAGCGCTTCTGTTGCGCTGCGAATATGCCAGATTGACCGGAGCTTCGAATCCGGGAACGAGCCGCTTGTACGAATTGGTAGTCGGATTTGTAAATGCCAGCAGCGAAGGAGCGTGTTTCAAAATGCCCCCGATGAAATAGAGAGCCGTTTCGCTCAGTCCGGCATAACCGCCGCCTGCAAAGAGCGGCTTGTTCTTCAGCCACAAACTGACGTGAACGTGCATACCGCTTCCGTTGTCTCCGAAAACCGGCTTGGGCATGTACGTAACTGTTTTGCCGTGCTTTCTTGCTGTATTTTTTATAATGTATTTGAACATTAAAAGCTGGTCTGCCGATTTTAACAACGGCTGGAATTTCATGTCGATTTCGCACTGACCGCCGCTTGCCACTTCGTGGTGTTGAGCTTCGACGTCGATGCCCACTTTTATTAAATTCCGCACCATTTCGTTTCTTAAATCCATCAGTTGGTCTGTCGGCGGAACCGGGAAGTAACCTTCTTTGTAACGCGGCTTATAGCCAAGGTTCGGATTTTCTTCGCGACCGGAATTCCATCTTCCTTCGACTGAATCGACCTGATAAAACGAGAAATTCGGACCGGAATCGAAACGCACGTCGTCGAATACGAAGAATTCGGCTTCGGGACCGAAATACGATGTGTCGGCAAGTCCTGTCGACTTCAGATACGCTTCCGCTTTTTGAGCAATATTGCGAGGGCAGCGGTCGTATTTTTCTTTTGTCGCCGGTTCGTAAACGTCGCAGATTAAAGAAATTGTCGGCGCTTCGATAAACGGATCGACAAACATAGTGTTCGGATCCGGGATAATCAGCATATCGCTTTCGTTGATTCTTTTCCAACCTCTCATAGACGAACCGTCGAAGCCAAATCCGTCTTCAAAAGATGACTCGTCGAATACGCTTACCGGAACCGTAAAGTGCTGCCATTGTCCCGGAAAGTCCATGAATTTCATGTCGACGAATTCAATATTGTTCTTCTTTATAAAAGAAAGAACTTTTTCAGCTGCAGATTCTTTATCTTTGCCCATATTACTACTCCTATAGATTTATGCTTGTTGTTTCTTTGATTGTTGATAAAATAAAATTAGTCACCGTGCGAGTGACTCCGGGCCACGATTGAATCTTATTGAGCAGCTGTTCGAGGGATTTGGTGTCTTTTACAATTGCTTTCAGGATGTGCGAACCTTCGCCCAGAACAGCGTAGCATTCGAGAATCTCCGGAGTCTTTTTTACATGTTCGGCAAGTTTTTCGTAGTTCTTCGAGGAATCCATCATTACAATGATGAACGCCATAATGTCGTAACCGAATACATGACGATTTAGTTTGGCGTAATAGCCTTCGATTATTCCGTGTTCTTCCAGCTTTTTGAGCCGTTCGCTGAGCGAAGGAAGGGATAAGCCGATTAATTCGGCAAGTTCGCTCCTTTTAGTTCTGCCGTTTTCCTGAAGTTTTTTCAGGATGGCAATATCTAAGTCGTCTAACATAACGCTCTCTTATTTATTTAGGTTAATGTAAATTTACGACTTAAAATATAAGGCATGCAGATTTCAGATGCAAACCTTTTTTTTATCCCCATAATTTTTCCACGGATTTTTGCTTATTTTAAAAAAACTCCTAAATTGTTTTGTTATTTACTGTTAATAGTTTTCATTATTTTTATTAAGCGGTTTATAGGGAGAAGCGGAGAGAGAATGTTCTGGCTGAAATTGTTAAAAGATACAATTAAAATTTTCCGGGAAGGTCAAACGCCTGCGCAGATTGCGGGAGGTTTTGCGCTCGGTATGGTCATCGGACTGTCGCCTTCTTTTAATCTGCAGGGTTTGATTCTCTGGATCGTTTTATTGTCGCTCAACGTAAATCTTGCGGCGGCATTCCTTGCAATAACTTTCTGTAATCTGCTGGCATATCTATTCGACCCTTTCTTTCACTGGCTCGGATATCAAATTCTTACGCAAGTCGATTTTCTTAAAGGAATATGGACTTATCTATATAACGCTCCCCTGGCGCCTCTTACTAACTTCAACAATACGGTTGTTATGGGAAGTTTTGTTACCGCTTTGATTTTGTTTCTGCCGGTCTATTTCGGAATGAAAAAATTAACCCTGCTCTACAGAAAAAAACTCTATTCGAAAATCCGGAAACTGAAAATTTACGAGGCGCTCCGGAATAACGATATTATCAAGTGGTATATGAAAATCAGGGACATGCAGATATGAGAAAAGGATTTGTCTTTTTCCTGCTGTTTTTCATCCTCTCTGTAAGCGCGGTTGTCTATTTCTTTGCCGACAGATGGGTCGAAAGCGCAATCGAATCTTCGATTGAATCGGTAACGGGAGCTAAGGCGGATATCGATGATTTGAGCCTAAAATTTATACCGATCGAAATAACCTGGAAACGTCTTCAAATTGCAAATCCGTACAATACATGGACAAACGCTCTGGAAACGGGAGAGGTTGAATTCGGAGTGGACTTTAATCAACTTCTCAGAAAAAAGATTGTTATAGAACGGATTAACGTAAAAGGCTTAAAGATTCTGAGTAAAAGAACGACCGACGGCGCATTGCCTGAGGATGAGAGAAAAAGATCGACTCTCTACAGAGCGGAAAAATCGTTTACTCAATCTTACCGAAAAGCTTTCGACAAGTTGATGGGAACAATTCCGCGTTTCGATTTGAACGACATTAAGAGAAATTTTAATCCGGACAGTTTAATTAAACTGCTTGATCTTCAGACGTATTATTACGCCGATTCGATCGGCAATAAAGTTGTTGAAACAGCCTCGCAGTGGAATGATATAGTACATCAATACGAAAGAAACAAAAATAAATTGATTGAACAGTTCGAAGAAATTAAGAAAATCGACCCGAAGAGTTTGAATAACGCTCAGAATATATTGGCGGCGATCGAAAAAGCGGACAAGGGATATCAGGCGTTAAAACAAATTAAAACCGAATATGAAGAACGTTTCGATGAAATTAAAAGAGAAGCGATGTATTACAAAAACGCGTTCGATACGCTGCGTAAAATTTCTTCGGAAGATTTTGAAAAACTGAAACGGATGGCCCGGCTCCCCGACATTAAATCGCCGAAACTTGCGCCCGTAATTATCGGAAACGAAATTCGGGAACGCGCAATGAATTACATTGCATATGCCGAATTGATTAACGCAAGCGTTCAAAAATACAAACCCGAGCCCGACTACGAAAAACCGCCCCGTTTCGAAGGTCAGAATATCGAATTCCCCGCCGAAGGCAGATATCCCGATTTCTGGATAAAGGAAATCAAAGTTAACGGCGGGACTCCCGGCAACGGAATTTTTGTGGGCGAAGGTATAATTGAAAATGTATCCGACAATCAAAATTTGACCGGCGAGCCTATCACATTCAAACTCGAAGGCGAGTTGAGCAACAACCGCCGCGTTTTAATTTCAGGAACTATCGAAAGAAGAAATTTCCGTAAAACAGATAAGTATACAATTGAACTGAGAGACGTACCCGTAGGAAAAATAAAACTCGGCTCAAATAAATTTCTCCCCGCCGAAATTAACAATGCCTTCCTTTCTGCGAAAGCGGAAATTTTTATTAATGAAAATAACCTGAACCTTATACTCGACAATACTTTTTCGAATATGATTCTATTTTTCGAAAAACAACCCGAATCGATTGTGGAAAGAATAGTATACAATACACTGAACAATATTAACAAATTAAATGCGACGCTCAGATTTTGGATAGAAGCCGGTAAATACGATATTTCACTCGGCACAAATTTAGACGAAGAAATTGCCGCAGGAGTAAGAAAATCGATCGGACAGGAAGTGGAAAGATTGAAGAGCATGCTGAAAGAACGGTTCGACAAAATCGTGGACGCCAAACGAGCCGAACTTGAAAAAATATACAGAGAAAAAGTCGCGCCGGTTGAAGAACAAATCAATAAGTACAGGGATTTAGTAGAAAATTACGATAAATTGATTGAAGAAAAGAAAAAGGAATTGAACAGAAGGCTTGAAGAAGAGAAAAAAGGATTCCTGGAAAAACAACTCAATAAATTCATTAAATAAGAGCTATGAAAAAAATTGTAGTGGTTGAAGACGATAAAGTTTTATGCGAAAATATAAAATCCGCCCTGAGTCTGAGCGACTTTGAAGTGTTTATATCGCACGACGGACTCGAAGGTTTGAATCTAATAAAAGAAGTCAAACCCGACATTATACTCTGCGATATAATGATGCCTGAATACGACGGCTACTGGGTGCTCGAAAACGTCCGCCGGATCGAAGAATTGAAGAATACGCCATTTATATTCATAACCGCCAAATCCGAAAGGGAAAATTTCCGGAAAGGAATGGAAATGGGAGCGGACGACTATCTGACCAAACCGTTCAGAATTTCGGAGTTGACCAAAGCCGTCGAAGTACAGCTTCAGAAGAAAGCCAATTTCGAATCCGCCGCCGGAAATAAATTAAATGCCGAGGATTTTCTGCTGGTCGATACGGGAAATAAAATCATTAAGGTTCCTGTTAAATCGATAGTAATTATAGAAGCGGATAATGTTTATTCGGTGATTTCTACGCGCGAAGGCAAAACATACGAAATAAGAAAATCCGTTTCGAATTGGGAGGGAATTTTGCCGGAAAATTTCGTACGCGTTCACAGAAGCGCAATTATCAATCTCGATTATGTTAAACAAATCGAAAAATTTTCAAATCAAACGATGCTGCTCCACCTCGAAGGATACGACCGCCCCGTGCGAATGGGAAAAAGTTATTGGGCTGCCTTGAAAGACAAGGTTATCAAGTGACACTCCCAGGAGGATTACCATACACGAAATGGTTAGATAAGCGTATTTTGCAAAAAACGTAAATTAGAATAGAGTTGTTTGCTTCCGAAGAAAGTATAGCGCACAAGAACGCTGCATATAATTTATTTATTGTAAAACTTATAAAAAGCAGATGAATTATTTTTGTGGAAATTGGACTCTATAGATAACAACGGCATTCTTATGTTCTATGGGACAATGATCTGTTTTAAAACTTTTTTATGCACTAAAAGCTAAGCTACTTTAAGATTTTGGGAGCGATTTAAATTTATTGCCTGCCGGTTAAATGTTATTCCCTACATATCGATAATAATATTATAATTAATATATAATTGAATATCATTATATTTAGAGATGATTATTTTCAATATGATTAGGGGAGCTCATACTAAAAGCGGATACAATCTTAATCCGGTATAGAGTCTCCTGTAACTAAAGGTAATATATAAAAGTTGTCGTTAGAATATATCTGAGTTTTATAATTTGATTTTATTAACGGTAAAAAAATAAATGTTAAAGTCGCTTTTATTAAACGCTTCGCTTCTGATAGCAATCGGCACGTTGTTTAACCTTCTCTATGGTCTGAGAAAGAAAAGTAAAACGTTATTTTATGTCATTGTCGGGATTGTATTTGGCGTTTCCGCAATAGCAGGGATGAATATACCATATCATTATGCGCCGGGTATAATTTACGACGGACGGTCGATAATTTTAATAGTCGCAGGATTATTCGGAGGACCTGTAAGCGCCGCAATTGCGGTTTTGGTTGCTTCGGTTTACAGAATTTCGCTCGGTGGTCCCGGCGTTATTGCGGGAGTAACCACAATACTCGGTACGGCTTTAACGGGTTTGCTTGTACGACGTTATTACAATAACAACCCGTTAAATTTCACTATTACGGTTTTATTTGTTGCAGGACTGCTGGGTCACGTTGTTATGCTGGCATCTCAATTATTGATTATACCGATTCCGAGCGGATGGAATATTGTGAAACAAATTTGGCTGCCGGTTATGACCATCTTCCCTGTGGCAACTGTTTTACTCGGACTAATATTGCTGAACGAAGAAAAAAGAAGTTACTCGGAAAATTTACTGTCGAGAGAACGCGAAAAATTAAAACTGATTACCGATAACGTGACGGATGTGGTATGGCTTACCGATTTGAATTTTAAGCCTACTTTTATAAGTCCCTCCGTAACAAATCTGCTGGGATTTTCCGTTGAAGAGTATTTGAAGCTGAAGGCGGAAGACCTATACCCTCCCGAAACTTTGAACCGCATAATAAAATGGCTTGCGGAAGAATTTGAAGAAGATAATAAACCGGGCGCCGATAAAAGCAGAAGCAGAATTTATGAAATTCAACAGTTCAGAAAAGACGGGAGTTTGATTGAATTAAGCGTAAACGTGAGGTTCTTGAGAAACGAATACGGCGAACCGGTAGGATTGATCGGAGTTTCGAGGGACATAACCGAGAAAAAGAAAAACGAAAGAGTAAAAGAACTTCTGTACGACGTATCAAGAATTTCCGCCGCGGAAATAGGGCTGGCTGAATTTGCATCGCATATTCACCGGGAAATCAAAAAGATACTTAAAGCAGATAATTTTTATATCGCGCTCTACGATAAGGAAACCGATCTTTACAAGTTTATTTATCATAAAGATAAATATGACGATTACGAGGTTAACAAACCAATCAGTCTAAAGGGAGGTCTTACCGATTATGTCCGGCAAAATGCAAAAGCCGGTTTAATTTCAAGTTCTGAAGACAAAAAACTGATTGAAAACGGGACTGTCAATCTGGTCGGGCACGAAACCGTAATCTGGATGGGTGCGCCTATTATTAATTCCGCCAACGGGGAGGTTATCGGAGTTATTGCGCTTCAGGATTATGAAGCCGAAAACGCATATACTGAAGACGATTTGCGCACTCTCGAAATTATTGCATCCCAGCTCGGTCTGTTTTTGGAGCGCGTTAAAATTCTGGAAGAACTGAAAATTGCAAAAGATAAAGCCGAACTTTCAGACAGACTCAAAACAGAATTTATGGCTCAGATGTCGCACGAAATCAGAACTCCCATCAATATTATTACGGGAAGTATGCAGTTGATAAAAGAAGAGCTTCCCGAAAGCAAAAACTCTGAAATCGAAGAACTTTTCGACAGTATTAATATTGCGGCGGCGCGGATTATAAGAACTATCGATATGATACTAAATTATTCCGAACTTCAAACGGATTCGTACGAAGCGAATTTTAAGATTATTGATCTGGAAGAAATTCTAAAGAAAAAATTATTGGGCGAATTCAGAATTGCCGCGCAAAGTAAAGGCATTAATCTTAAATACGAATGCAATGCTAAAAATACGAAAATCAGAGGGGACGAGTACAGCGTCCATCAGATATTCGCCAATCTGGTGGACAATGCCATAAAGTATACGCATGACGGCGAAGTGAAAATAACCGTGACCGAAACGGAGAATAAAATAAAAGTAGAAGTGTCGGATACGGGAATAGGCATGAGTGAAGAGTTTATGAAAAAGTTATTCGATCCGTTTACTCAGGAAGAAACGGGCTATACAAGATTGTACGACGGAAACGGGTTGGGACTGGCGTTAGTTCAAAAATATTGTCAATTGAACAAAGCGGTAATCGACGTAAAAAGTAAAAAAGGAGAGGGTTCTGTTTTCTCCGTCTTGCTAAATAAAGCAGAATAGTTCTTTTGAACGAATGGATGTTTTCAGCGGAAAAATTAAAAGCGATAAAATTTACGCATAACTTTGCCTGATTCTTTCCATTAAAATAAAACCGGCGTTTTTGGTTATTGCGCTTGTCGATAGCTATAATAGAATGCGTTAATAGAGAGTAATCGTCAACAAGATCAAAAAAAACGGGCAAAGAAAAATTTCCCCGCCCGTTTAATTAAAGTTTATTAAAGATGTATTACATCTCGTCAATAATCCTGTTCAATACGGTGCACGGTCTCATAACAGCCGAGGCTTTGTTGTCGTCGGGCATGTAATATCCGCCGATGTCGACCGGTTTGCCCTGAACCGAGATCAGGTCGTTCATTATTTTATCTTCGTTCGAAGAGAGCTCCTTGTATATTCTTTCGAATCTGTTTTTCAAATCGTTGTCTTCGTTTTGATTGGCAAGTTCTTCCGCCCAATAGAGAGCCAGATAGAACGAGCTGCCGCGGTTGTCGATTTCGCCGGCTTTACGCGACGGCAGTTTTCCGTTTTCTAAATATTTGCCGATGGCTTTGTCCAGGGCTTCAGCCAGAATTTTCGCTTTGTTGTTCTTGGTCTTTTCATAAACCATTTCGAATGACGGGACCAATGCGCAATACTCGCCGAGCGAGTCCCAGCGTAAATGATTTTCTTTAATAAGTTGTTCGACGTGTTTTGGAGCGGAACCGCCCGCGCCCGTTTCGAAAAGTCCGCCGCCTTTCAACAAAGGCACAATCGAAAGCATTCTGGCGCTCGTTCCCAGTTCGAGTATCGGAAATAAATCCGTCAAATAGTCTCTCAAAACATTTCCTGTTACGGAAATAGTGTCCAATCCTTTACGCGAGCGTTCGCACGTAAACTTCATCGCTTCGGTCGGCTTCATTATTTTTATGTCGAGCCCCGAGGTGTCGTGTTCCTGCAAGTATTTATTTACCTTTGCAATAATTTCTCTGTCGTGAGCTCTGTTTTCGTCCAGCCAGAAGACGGCGGGAGTTGAAGAAGTCCTGGCTCTGTTTACGGCAAGTTTAACCCAGTCTTTAACGGCTTCGTCTTTGGTCTGGCACATTCTGAAAATATCGCCGGCTTCGACTTTTTGTTCGAGTAAAATATTGCCTTCGCTATCGACCACTCGCACTGCTCCGTCCGATTTCAATTCGAAAGTTTTGTCGTGCGATCCGTATTCTTCGGCTTTCTTTGCCATCAAACCCACATTCGAAACAGCGCCCATTGTAGCCGGGTCGAACTGTCCGTTTGCTTTAACGTCGTCGATCATTGCCTGGTACATTGTGGCATAACTGCGGTCGGGTATCATTGCGATTGTATCCTGGAGTTCGTCGTTTTTGTTCCACATTTTTCCGCCGTCGCGTATTACAACGGGCATCGAGGCGTCGATTATTACGTCGTTCGGAACGTGCAGATTTGTTTTGCCTATTCGCGAGTCTACCATCGCCAAATCCGGTCCTGTTTCATAAGCTTTGTTGATGTCGTTTTCAATTTCAATTCGTTTTTCGTCGGGGAGTTTTTTCAATTTTTCCAGAACGTCCATTAAGCCGTTGTTAACGTTAGCTCCGACTTCCTTCAAAGTATCGGCATGTTTTTCGAGAGCGTCTTTGAAATAGACCGACACCGCATGCCCGAACATTATCGGGTCGGACACTTTCATCATCGTGGCTTTCAGATGGAGCGATAGAAGAACGCCGTCTCTTTTGGCTTCTTCAATCTGTCGTTCGTAAAACTTTCTCAGTTCTTTTACGTTCATTACGGCAGCGTCGATTACCTCGCCTTCGAGCAATTCCAATTTTTCTTTCAGTGTGGTTGCATTGCCGTTTATGTCGACAAATTCGATTTTGACCGCGGTATTTTTATCGAGAGTGAGCGATTTTTCCGACCCGTAGAAATCCTTTTGATTCATATGAGCCACTTTGGTTTTGGAATCCTTCGACCACGGCTTCATCATTTTGTGCGGATGTTTTTGCGCGAATTTTTTGACAGATGACGCCGCTCTACGATCGGAGTTTCCTTCTCTTAATACCGGATTGACGGCCGAGCCCAAAACTTTGGAGTATCGCTCCCGTATTTTCTTTTCTTCGTCCGACGCTGGTTCATCGGGAAAATCCGGCAGCGGAAATCCTTTCTCCTGAAGTTCTTTGATGGCTGCTTTTAACTGCGGTATCGTTGCGCTTATGTTCGGAAGTTTAATGATGTTCGCGTTCGGATCCTGCGTCAGTTTGCCCAGTTCCGCCAGGCAGTCGTCTACTCTTTGGCTTTCATTTAAATATTCCGGAAACGCCGCAAGTATTCTGCCTGCAAGCGAAATATCTTTTTCTTCGAATTCAATGCCGGTTCCTTTAGTAAAAGATTTTAAGATCGGCAGCAGCGAATAACTTGCCAACGCCGGCGCTTCGTCCGTCTTTGTCCACATTATTTTAAAACTCATAACTGTTTCCTCTTATGTTTCCGATTAGATTTTTATTTATCGCTTTAAAATACAGATTTAAGCTTAATTAATGAATAAAATTGAATAGAAGGACACGGAATATTTTTTTTATGGGAAATGGTAATTGTGAATTCATGCTTTTAATATGTATGCGAAGATTTAATTCGAATACAGATATGAAAAATATATTTTTAGTCGGGGGATTAAAATTAACTTAGGGGGAGTTGTACTATACTTTTCTGAACTCATTATGAAGCGGTAATTATTTTTGTTGATAGTATGTGAATATTTAATTAGTTTAATGTTTAGTTAGGGATCTCGAGGGATTTTTTTGCGAGCGTAAGCAATACCAGTTTTATTACCGATAGTGTAAAGTTTATCCGAGTAATTTAATAGAGCGACAAAAATGAGCAACAAATATCTGATAGGATTATTAATTATTATATCATTTACGGCTTGCGAAAGGAAAATTATAAATGAGCCGCCCGTCGTTGAAATGGTCAATTTGCAGCCTCTTGACGAAGGTCAGATGATGATTAATGACTTTCAGGTCAAACTTACGAATACCGGACTACTCTCTGTTCCCGGTCTTATTTACGAAGCGGGATTGTGGATCGGAATGGAGAAAAACGGCGAGATAAGAGGGAATCTGATATATACACAACCGCCGTATTCAAATTATATGGCGGAACAGTCGGGCAGGAAAATCGGTGTGTACGCGCTGGAAACAGGAATTATTTACAATACTTCAGGCTGGCCTAGTGATCTGGAAGGGCAGATGGATAGAAACGGACCGAAAATTTACGGAGATAAAATGTTGTGGACGGCTCTTATGTCGGACACGACAATATCGGAACCGCTTTTTTACGCATACCCGATAAAAGATTTGCTCGTTACCGCCGCTGTCTATGCATATAATTCCGAAGATTTGAAGGATGTTATTTTTATAAAATACTGCATCAAAAACTTAAGTTATGAAACGTGGGAAAATTTGCGCGCCGGCTTTTTTACCGATACTGACATCGGATTTTCATTAAACAACAAAACGGCATATGATTCTGTCAAACAAATTTCCTATACGTATGATACCGTAGACTTTAATGTGGCGGGTTATAAATTTTTGGAAACTCCAAAGAATAGCGGCGTCTACAGTCATAGGATAATGAGGAAGAACAATTATATCAATCCCGAGTTTGGCGAGTACAGCTTCAAAAGACCCGAACAAATAATGTATGTATTAAAAGGTCTCTCAAACGACGGTCAGCCGATGATAAATCCTGTTACGAATAAAGAAACGCTCTTTGCATTTACGGGCGATCCGATTACGCGCACAGGCTGGCTCGATTCGCCTGTGGACGTACGCAGCTTTTTATCGACCGGCGAATTAACTTTGAAACCCCGAGAGAAAGCCTGGCTTACCATAGCGCTTGTATATAAAAAGGATAATAGTCTCAAGAACGCGATAAGAGAGATGAAACTGAAAATTGAAAGAGTTTATGCAAATAAAAGTCTGTGGGATTTTAAATGATAGTGTAAGATTTAGCCGCTGAGATCTTGAGTTACAGATAACCGGAAATGCTTAATTCTATATAGTCTGCAGGTGTTACAATACAGCATAAAGCTGTTAAACTCCGGGACTTGTGAAGAGTTATAATCGGTAAACGGAAAATAAAATATTGGTCGAGTTAAAATAAAAAAAACCGGTAAAATACCGGGCTTTCTGAGCTGGTCCCGCCAGGGCGGGATAAACTCCGGGACTTGTGAAGAGTTGTAATCGGTAAACGGAAAATGAAATATTAGTCGATTTAAAATAAAAAACCCGGTGAAATTACCGGGCTTCCTGAGCTGGTCCCGCCAAGGCGGGATAAACTCCGGGACTTGTAAAGAGTTATAATCGGTAAATGGAAGATGAAATATTAGTCGATTTAAAATAAAAAAACCCGGTATAATACCGGGCTTCCTGAGCTGGTCCCGCCAAGGCGGGATAAACTCCGGGACTTGTAAAGAGTTGCAATCGGTAAACGGAAAATGAAATATTAGTCGATTTAAAATAAAAAACCCGGTGAAATACCGGGCTTCCTGAGCTGGTCCCGCCAAGGCGGGATAAACTTCGGGACTTGTAAAGAGTTATAATCGGTAAACGGAAAATGAAATATTAGTCGATTTAAAATAAAAAACCCGGTATAATACCGGGCTTCCTGAGCTGGTCCCGCCAAGGCGGGATAAACTCCTGGACTTGTAAAGAGTTATAATCGGTAAATGGAAGATGAAATATTAGTCGATTTAAAATAAAAAAACCCGGTATAATACCGGGCTTCCTGAGCTGGCGAAGGGACTTGAACCCCCGACCTGCTGATTACAAGTCAGCTGCTCTACCAACTGAGCTACGCCAGCATAAAGTAAAAAACTTAAAGTCAGCTGCTCTACCTCCGTCGGCTGACGGATGAGCTACGCCAGCATAAAGTAAAAAACTTAAAGTCAGCTGCTCTACCTCCGTCAGTTGACGGATGAGCTACGCCAGCATAAAATAAAAAATCAAAAGTCAGCTGCTCTACCTCCGTCGGCTGACGGATGAGTCTATAATTTTTCAAAATTAACGTCTGCAAATCTACTAAATTATCCTGTTTGAGTGCAATATCGAGCCGAATTTTTTTTATTTTTGTTCATGCCAAAAAATATTCCATAAATGACGAAAAACGAACTGAAATATTATTCATCATTACAAAAAAAGAAACATCGTAAAACGGAGGGAAAATTCCCTGTTGAAGGGGCTAAATTGATCCGCGAAGCTATCGAGTCGGAATTTATATGTGAAATTGTTTTTTATACTCATCTGTTTGAAGATAAATACGGGGAATTTTTGGAGTATCTCAAATTCAAAGGATGCAAGTCGGAGTTAATATCTCAAAAGGAGTTGGAAAGATTGAGCGATACGGAAACGCCTCAGGGGATTATCGGAATTTTCAGTGAAAAAAACGTTTCCACATCGAACGCGAACCCTCAATTCCTTCTGGCGCTTGAAGATATCTCCGATCCCGGAAACATGGGAACCATTATCCGAAACGCCGACTGGTTCGGACTGAAAAAGATTATTGCAAGCAACAACTGCGCGGAAATTTATAACCCGAAAGTAATCAGATCGTCAGCCGGATCGGTTTTTCATATTGAAATTTTATTTTCTAATGATTTTTATGATTTGCTTGCCGGTCTGAAAAAAGACGGATACATTGTTCTCACGGCGGATTTGAAAGGAGAAAGTATTTATGAATTTACTCCAGGCGGCAAAATTATTTTGACGCTTTCGAACGAAGCCAAAGGTCCGTCCGATAAATTGAAATCGATCACAGATAAACTAATAACGATACCGGGAGGCGGAAGGGCAGAATCTCTGAACGTGGCTTCGGCTTCGGCTGTCCTGATTTCTGAATTGGCGCGTAAAATTTAATCGAAAAATTCCCACGCCACTCCGAATCTTACCGCGCGTTCCTGCTTCGGATAATACGGAACAATAAAGTATTTTGAATTGAGCAAATTCTCGAAAACAAAATAGAGAATGGCGCGCTCCTGCAATTGACCCGCAAAGAAAAAGTCGATTTGATTTGACGGCTTGAATAAATAGTCGTCGTATTTGTAGATATGCCACGAAGCAGTAATCATCCTTTCGAAATCATAATAAATGCCAGGTCTTTTGCCGTAGAGGTAAAAATTAAATCCGGTTTTTAAATTAAGATTATTATTGAAAAGAGTGTCGACGTAATAGATTCCGCCGGTCGATATAATATCGGGGAGTCCGAGCGAATTTCTTCCTTCCCGGTTGAAATAATAACTTGAATTGGTTTCGAACAGAAATTTCCAGAGCTTTAATGAGGCGCGTAAATTCGCGCCGTCTATTAAAATATTTTTGGAAATGAAACCGGATTCGGTCATGATTAATTTATTCTTTATATCCTTTCTAAAGTAAGAAGCTTCGGCGTTTATCAGAGGCGAATAATATGATAATTTGATTTCGGCATTATGATAAATTTGTTTGCCGGATTCGCCGAATAGACTTTTCTCGTACAGATTATACGGCTTGCTGAAATTCGAATATCCCGCATAAAATATAAATCCCAATGGAGTTCTCAGGCTTAAGTCGGCTCCGTAACCAAGATGGGAAGAGCCGTTATAATTCAGATATTTTCCGAAGTACGAAAGTTCGAGTTTTTCTTGCAATGTTTTTGTAGAGCCGATTAAAGAGGAAGCAAGAACGGTTAGTTTATCTTCGTCGATAAGCGGAGACGAAACGGATGTATATTCAAATTGATTAATAGAATAAAACCGGAAGGCTCCGAAATTTAACGATTGATTGTAATTCAAGCCCGCGCTGTTCGATGAGTTGTCGTGAATTATTGTATCGACGCCGGTTTGCGTTATAAAATATGTCGTATCGTTTTGTCTGTATTCATTTAGATGCGAGCGAAGAAAAAACGAGATTTTGTACGGCGCATTCGAATCCAGATACGATTTTATTCCCCCATCAAAGTATTGAAGCGTTGACTTCTGATACCGGTAATAGAAATTAACCGGCGCAAGAATCGGATTGTAGATTACCGGATTTTCGTAATCGAGCGGCGAAGCAACCGCCGAATCAATATTTACGCCTCCGTTTAATTGTGTGTTTGTTTTGGAATACTTGTACGAAGAAAACGCAAACGTAGAATCGCTCAATTTATAATTTGTTTTTAATGTAAACGCCCAGAGACTGTAATCGCTGTTCGGGTATCGAAGACCCGCGCTTTGATTCGTTAACTCGAATGAGATATTGAGCTTTTCTGAAAAATTCGAATTGAAATAGCCGTCGATAAAACCTTCGTCGTAAGGCGCCTGATAATAACGCAGACGTGTGTACGGTCTTTCATGCAAATATTTTCTTGATACGAAATTTATTGCTGCCGGATTATTATCCGCGCCGTATAAAAATCCTCTTGCCAGAGGAATTAATTCTATTTCTTCTATGCTTTCGGACTGGAATAAGTTTAAGTCGAATGAGTTGAAGATTCTGTCGTTGAGAAATGCCTGGTCGCTCAAAACGGAGATGTTGTTAAAGCCTTCGCCATATAAAATTAATTCGTGCGGCTGTCCTGTAAAACCGAGGTCTCTCAGAAATCCGAAAGGCATTAATTTAAAAAAATCGCCGGGGTACCTGTAGTCGGAAAAATTGATATATTTTTTTGATATCGAATTACCGGTCGAATCGATTAAAGCGCCCGTTTTGTGGAGAGTCGAATCGGTCTGTCCTTCAATGATTACAAAAGAGACAATAACCAGCCCCAAAATTCTTATTGTCGTTCTTAATATTTTCATAGTGCAAAAATAGTTTTAATTATTAAATCAAAAAAGCGTGAAATCTATTGATTAATTATAAGCCGTTGACATAAATCAAAATGTTGATAAAAAAGACAAAAAATGTTTGTTTTAAGTTGAAAAATTGTTAAATTTTGTACGTCTGCGAAAAGCAGGAATGTAAAACATTCAATAATAAAAGGAGTAATCCTATGCCAATGACAAAGAGTCAAATTGTAGACCACATGGCAAAGAAGACCGGGCTTACAAAAAAACAAACAACTCAGTTCCTGGAAGAGTTTGTGGCTCTGGCTTACAAAGAAGCTAAAAAAGAGTTCCTTATTCCCGGTCTGGGTAAAGTAGTTCTGGTTAAAAGAAAAGCTCGCAAAGGAAGAAATCCACAAACCGGCGAAACAATCAAAATTCCTGCAAAGAAAGTTCTCAAATTCAGATTCGTTAAAGCAGCTAAAGACGCTATACTGGGAACAAAAAAATAAGCTGTCTTTATTCTTTTAATATCTTTGTAAATGGAGGCTGATTTGTCAGCCTCTTTTTATTTTCCCTCTGTCGGTTTTAATCTTGCTCAATAATTCATTGTAAAGTTTATCGGGCACGTTTCTTAATATTTTTGTCAACAGTTTTTGGAAATCTCCGACGTGCGAATAGAAACCGACCGTAACGTTCTGTGATTTATCATGAAGATAAATCGGTCGTGTGGGAAAACCGCTGAAAATTCCGCCTCGCAATTCGTCGATATTTTTGTAATGAATGACTATCTTCTTTTTGCTCATAAAAAAGTCGTCGCATATCATCTTCTCATTATCGGCTTCGATTACAAACGGGAAAAGACGATATGTTTTTATAAAATATCTGTTGAGTATATAGATTATTAGTCCGTTAATTGCTGCGGGAAAGACGAAATACCATTTCTCTGATATAAAATAAATCGAAGAAATAAAATGAATAGAAAGAAAAAACGTCGCTATGATATTTCCGTACCGATAAATTATACGGGCAAAAAAAGAATAACTGAATTTTTCCATTTCGTTTTTTGTTAATGTTTCGAATAACCGATTGTTAATATAGAAAAAAATATTGTATGAATATGTCAATTTACGACGTAATTATAGTGGGAGCCGGACCGATCGGATTGGCGTGCGGCGTCGAAGCCTCAAAAAGAAAATTAAAATATCTGATACTCGAAAAAGGGTGTCTCGTAAATTCAATTTATAATTTCCCGGTAAATATGACGTTCTTTTCGACGTCGGAAAGGCTGGAAATTGGCGGTGTGCCGTTTGTGTCTCACGGTACTAAACCGACCAGAAGAGAAGCTCTCGAATATTACAGACGCGTTAAATCCGCGTGGAATCTGAAAGTGAATTATTACGAAAAAGTAAAAGAAGTTTCGCGAAACAAAAATATTTTCGAAGTAGTCTCGGAAAAAGGAAATTACCGCTGCAGGAATTTGATTCTGGCTACCGGATATTACGACCATCCGAATTTGATGAATGTACCGGGCGAGAATCTTCCTAAAGTATTTCATTACTATAAAGAACCGCATCCGTTCAACGACCAGAAAGTTGCTATTGTCGGAGGAGGAAATTCCGCCGTCGACGTAGCTTTGGAGACATTCAGACACGGCGCAGAAGTAACTATGGTCGTCAAAAAAAAGAAGCTCGATAAAAATGTAAAATATTGGGTAAGACCCGATATCGAAAATCGAATTAAAGAAGGAAGCATAAAAGCCTTCTTCAACGCTAAACTTGTCGAAATAAAACAAAAAGAGATCGTTGTCGAACAAGACGGCAATAGAATTACACTGGAAAACGATTTTGTTTTTGCAATGACCGGATATCGCCCCGATTTCAGTTTCCTTGAAAAAACGGGGATAGAATTCGAAGGCAAAAAGTTGAGAGTTCCATCTGTAAATTCAGATACGCAGGAAACGAACATACCGAATCTTTTTCTTGCCGGAGTCGTATGCGGCGGCATGGATACCGGCAGATGGTTTATCGAAAATTCGATTGAACACGCTGCAAGAATATTTAAAGCGATAGAAAAAAGAAAGCGAGCCGATAGAAAAAAATAAAAAATTTTTTTATTGTCTTTTATCCGGCATATATTTGTGAAATAATTTTCAATTTAATTGCCGGTAAATTCGATGGGGAAGACCTACTCGCTTCCGAAAGAAAAGATTAAAGTTTTGCTGCTCGAGGGCGTGCATCCGAACGCGGTCGATTATTTCAGAAACAACGATTTCAGCAATATCGAATATCTCAAAACGTCTCTTGAAGGAGACGAATTAATCGAAAAAATACGCGACGCTCACATTATCGGAATTCGTTCGAGAACTCATCTGACAGAAGACGTATTAAAGCATGCAAAGAAATTGATTGCCGTCGGATGCTACAGCATCGGCACAAATCAGGTCGATCTCGACGCCGCGCGATTACGCGGCATTCCTGTGTTCAACGCTCCTTTTTCGAATACGCGTTCCGTGGCGGAACTTGTTGTTGCGGAAATAATTTTTTTGATGAGAGGCATTGCCGAAAAAAATATACTTGCGCATCAGGGAGTATGGCTTAAGGAGGCAAAGAATTCGTACGAAGTCCGCGGCAAAACGCTCGGTATAGTAGGCTACGGTCATATCGGTTCCCAGGTGTCGATACTCGCCGAAAGTCTCGGAATGAATGTTTATTATTACGACATCGTAAAAAAATTGAGCCTTGGAAATTCAAAACCGTACGACAGTCTCGACGAGCTTTTGAAAATTTCCGACGTTGTTACGCTTCACGTTCCGGAAACCGACCTGACGAAAAATATGATTTCGCGCGAACAGCTGAGTCTCATGAAAAAAGGCTCTTATTTGATAAACAGTTCACGCGGAACGGTTGTCAATTTGAACGACCTGGCGGAATTTATCGAGTCGGGTCATATAGCCGGAGCCGCGATCGACGTTTTCCCCGAAGAACCCGCTTCGAATAAAGAAAAATTCGTTTCCGTATTACAGAAATTTAATAACGTGATTTTGACTCCGCATATCGGAGGAAGCACGTGCGAAGCTCAGGCAAATATAGGACTGGAAGTGTCGGAAAAACTGGTTCAATACTGCGACGTCGGTTCGACGATAGGGGCGACCAATTTTGTGCAGATATCGTTGACGCCAAATGTAAATCGTCAAAGGTATCTTCACATTCATCACAATAAGCCGGGCGTTATGAACAAGATTTCAAAAATTTTTACGTCCCGTAAATTGAACATTGCGGCTCAGTATCTTCAGACCGACCCGTATGTCGGTTATGTGATTATCGATATCGACAGCAAAGAGAAGAGCGGAGAGATAATGAAAGAATTAAAAGCGATTCCTGAAACTATTAAAACGCGGATGTTGTTGTAAGGATATCTCAATACTAAAATTTGACATCGAGTATTTTAAAGAATATCTTAAGCAACCACATCACAACAAGAGAGGTAAAGATGAAGAGCGCATATAAATCACTGTTAATGTTAGTAGTATTCTTCACGGCTGTAATTACAACATCCGGTCAAAAAGCGGAAAATTTCAAATTGAAGGACTACAACGGCAAAGAATATCAGTTGAGCGATTTCAAAGATTCAAAAGCAATTGTAATAATGTTCATTGCCACGCAATGCCCTATTTCAAACGCCTACAATTCGAGAATGGTCGAACTCTACAATGACTACAAGGATAAAGGCGTAAGTTTCGTCGGAATCAATTCAAACAAACAGGAAAGCGTGGAAGAAATTAAAGAACACGCTAAAGAAAACGGGTTCGAATTCGTAATCCTCAAAGACGAAAAAAACGTTATTGCGGATAAATTCGGAGCTTCGGTAACGCCGGAAATCTACGTTCTCAACAGCGATTTCGAAATTTTATATCACGGAAGAATAGACGATTCGCGAAAAGAAGACGAAGTTAAAACTCGCGATTTGAGAATAGCTCTCGACGAAATTTTAGCCGGCAAAAAAGTTTCAAATCCCAAAACAAAAGCATTCGGATGTACAATAAAAAGAGTAAACTAAAATGCGCAAATTAACTCTGTTAATTTTATTGACATTAATTCCTGCGACCTTCTTTGCCGAAACCAAACAAAAAGATACGGCAAAAGAGGTCAAAATTGTTGCGATTAATAAAGACGGATTAAACAAAATCATCAAAAACAGAAAGGGGAAGGTTCTCTTTCTGAATTTGTGGGCTACCTGGTGTGTACCGTGCCGCGAGGAAATTCCCGACATAGTCAAATTAGCCGAAGAGTATAAAGACGTGGAATTCGTCGGTTTGAGCGTCGATTTTCCGGAAGACGTCAATTCAAAAGTTATACCGTTTCTGAAATCGAATAATGTGGAGTATGTCAATTACATTAACGGATTCGAAAACGACGAGGAGTTGATAAACTTTCTCGATGAAAATTGGAACGGCGCATTGCCCGCTACTTTGATTTACGATTCCAAAGGGAAAAAAACGGTTTTTATCGAAGGCAAAAAATCGTATAAAGAATTCAAGGAAGAAATTGAAAGAGCAAGGAAAAGAAAATAATCCTTGCTCTTTTTCCGTCTGTTATTTTTTCAATTCGAAATGATCGTACTGTTCGCCTGTTACCGTATATGAATTATAAATCAATCGATCGCCGCGTATGTCGATTACCTGAAAAAGTTGCGTGAAAGTTCCGAGTTTTGCAATCAAATCTTTGTACATCGGATTCGCAGGGTACTGTTTGGGACCGGAGACTGATGTGATATATACGGTTCCTTTCGATTCGTCGTCCGAAATTTTCCCGTTGAAAATTTTATATGTTCTGGCGTAAGTATGGTCGTGACCCTGTAATACGAGGTCGACATTATACTTGTCGAAAACCGGCATGAATGTTTCTCTAATGTCTTTATTGTCTCTCCCTTCGCCCGTCGAGTAGACGGGATGATGATACGTTACAATTGTCCATTTGTTCGGGTTGTCGGATAATACGTTTTCGAGCCAATCTGCTTGATCTTTAAGCCTGTAATTAGTGTTGAGCACGATAAACCTTACGCCCTGATAGTCGATATAATAAACCGATTCTTCCATCCCTTCCGGACCGTTTTCGGGCAAAGTGAAAAGACTTTGCCATAGCGGGTATTTATCTGTCTTTTTCTTTTTGCCGTTTACCATTTCAAAATAGAGGTCGTGATTTCCGATTGCCATAATCGAGGGAACGATTTTGTGGATGAATCCCGTGGCGTCGAACCACTCCTCCCACATCGACTCATCGGGCAAGTCAGTCAGATCGCCTGCAAAGAGCCAGAAAGACGCGTCGGGCGCGGTCGTCAACGCTTTCCTGAATACCCTTGCCAGGTCTTCCCGGATTCCGTTTTGAGGATCGCCGAAATAAACGAATCGGAACGGTTTAACGCTGACAGAGGCGGTTTTGAATTGATTCCACTCGCTTGTAACGGAATCGTAACCCACTCTGTATACATAAAGCGTATTCGGTTTTAAATTTTTCAAAACCGCCGAATAGGTGAACGACTCATTGCCTTTGTAATTAAGCGCGTTCATAAACGCCGGGGCTTTAATAACGCTGTCTTTGAATTCTACCCAGTTTGTAGCTTCGGCAAATTCAACAAAACTTGCGCTGTGGCTCTCTTTTGTATGCCAGGTAACAGCCATACTTTTAGAAGGCTCGTCTGTAAGATTCAGAATAATTCTGTCCGGAAGATCTGTCTGCTGCGCTTTCAAAAAAGCCGCGAATAGAAAGAGATAAATAAATGTGATTTTTTTCATTGTTCGCCCATGTTTTATTTGAAAACATTTATGGTGTATTTACTAACGTCGAATTTTCTTTTGCAACCCGCATAATTCATATACCTGATTTTCCCGAAAACGGGTCGCTCGCTCCAGGCGCGGTCGTGAACTCCGCCGATAGACCATGCAATGCCGGTATATCCGTTAGGATCGCGACCGTCGAGTTCGTACTTGTCGTTTAGGTAGATTGCGTATTTAAGCGCGTCTTCGGGCGACTTTGTCCATTCGAGAATTTTTTTCGCCCAATACATTCTGAGATAACCGTGCATTTTACCTTTTGTCTTCATTTCGAATTGGGCGGCGTTCCATAACGAGTCGTGAGTTTTTCCTTCTTCGAGTTCTTCAAGCGAATAGACGTATTCCCGCTTGTCTTTGCGGTGTTCGTTTAAAGTTTTTTTTGCCCATTCTGGAAAACCTTCGAACGAATCGTATTTTTTGTTGTAATAACAAAAATTGTCCGACAATTCTTTGCGCACAATCAATTCTTCGAGAAAGCTTTCTCTCGATTTCGAATGTTCCGTTCGTCTGAGTATTTCGAGCGCAATGCGTTGAGCCGAGATGTGTCCGAAATGGAGATGAATCGATAAATTCGAAAGCGCGTCTTCGTTCGGGTCGTTCTTTTTATCCGAATAATATTTCAGTTTGGTTTCAATGAAATTATCGAGAATTTCAAAAGCCGCTTCTTCGCCGGGAAGTATCCAGTCGATTTCCGTTACGTCCGGATCGGCTTTGATTTTTAGATTATCCCAGTCGTTTTTAGTGCCGGTAAATTCATTGACGTGCATTTTTTTCAACGGCGGAAAATCATCCATAAACTCGGGCAGAAGTTTTTGAATTTTGGGTCTGAATGTATAGGCGGCGAATTCCTGTTTGTTCGAAGCCAGAAAACACGGAACGATATTATGCGCGTCGACGTCGTAAAACGGTATTTTGATTTTTGAATGAACTTCCTTTTTCCACTTTCTTGTAATTCTAAGAGGATTGAAATCCGTAATTAATTCAGAGCATCCGGATTCTTTTACAAAAGAGGGGATTGTAATTGCCGGATTGCCGGAAAGTAATTTGAAGCCGATATTTAATTCGGACAGTTTTTTTTCGACCTGCTTTAATCCGTTGATCATAAAAGAATATTGACGTTGCGCCGCTCCTAAAAATTCCGGAACTAAATTGAAAATTACGATCAAAGGCGCTTGTCTTTCTTTGGCTTTTTTGTAAGCAAAAAGCAAAGCCCAATTGTCGTAAACCCTCTGGTCTCTCTGCATCCAGTAGATTACGGGACCGTTTTTTATCTCCGCGTCTTTCAGTTTTCTTATTCTTTCGGGAAGAACCATAATCGTCCGTATCAGTTGAATTTCAAAGATAAGAAAAGAATTTAAGATTCAGAAAATCATACCTGTTTGTATAATTTAATAAAAATCATTAATTTATACATGGTCTAAATAAGAATTATACATGAAACCGATCCTTATATTAATTGCGAACAGATTCTTCCTGACAAATTACGCCATAAGCTGCATTCTCCGGGATCTCGACGGGATGAGAGTGGCGGGCGTTTCGGAAGATAAATTAATCGACGAAATCCGTCGGCAAAATCCCGATATGATTATAGTGGAAACCGACATGATTAAGCAGGATAGCATCCGGTTATTAAAAGAAATCAAAAGAAAATTTCCGCGCCTGAAAATTATTTCTCTGGTCGACTCGTCGGATATGTTCCGTCTGAAGAATTTGCTCGACCTCGGACTCGACGGCTACCTTTCGAAGTCGGTGACGAAAGAAGAATTGCAAAGAGCCGCTTTAAGAGTGTATAACAATGAAAAATATTTCAGTCAGGAAATTAGCGGTAAAATATTCGATTACAAATTTAAAAATTCCGTCAACAAAAATTTGAGCAAACGCGAGCAGGAAATCCTCCAATACATAGCGGAAGGAATGAACAATAAAGAAATCGGCGGGCTGCTCAATATAAGCGAGTTTACAGTCTTGACGCACAGACGGAATATCATGCGCAAACTTAACGTAAAGAACACTCCCCAGCTTATCATCGAGAGCATTAAAAGAGGATTAATCAGCATAGGAGATAATTAATACTAAGTTTTTAGTATAATTTTACTAAAAATGGCGTATTGACGACGAGGAGAAGTTGCATTAGTTTTGTTATAAAGATTTAGTCTTAATAAGGACAAGAAATGAAAAAGATTATTTTGACGGTTTTGATAGCTTTTACAAGCGGCTTGGCTCAAAGCAGTTTCCATGGGAAAGTGATTGATAGTACCGGCAATCCGATACCGGAGGTAAATATTTTGGTCGCCGGTACGGATTACGGAACTTCTTCCGACAAAAATGGGATATTTAAGCTTAATTATCCTCTCAAATACGGAGACGAAATCACATTTTCGTGTGTCGGGTTTGAGACTAAATCTATCAAATATAATCCATCGATTAATTTTCAAACCGTCCGTTTGGAACAAAAGGAGTATTCTTCCGAAGCGGTTGTCGTGACGGGAACGCGTAATCTCAAAAAACTGAAAGATACTCCCGTAAGAACTGAATTGGTTTCCGGAAAGGAAATTAAAAAATGCGGCTACGTCAGTCTGAAAGAGGTTCTGATGGAACAAACGGGGCTTGCCGTAATAAACAACCACGGCAGCGGCATACAGATTCAAGGACTCGATCCCGATTATACGCTTATTCTTATCGACGGCGAACCTGCAATCGGAAGAACTGCCGGCACGATTGAACTGTCCCGCTTCGACGTGGCAAATTTAAAACAAATCGAGATTGTCAAAGGTCCTTCTTCTTCTCTTTACGGAAGCGAAGCGCTTGCAGGCGTCGTTAATCTCATTACCTCTTTCCCCGATGTTCCGGAAAAAATCGCCCTTTACGCTCAAACCGGAACTCATAATTCATATCTGCTGAACGGAGACCTCTACAAATCTTTCGGCAAATTCAAAGGCTCGCTTTTTCTGAATACCAGGGGAACCGAAGGATACGATCTTACACCCGAGTCCGTTTCGAAAACCGCGCCGGAATATGACAATATACTGATTAATCCCAAAGTCGAATATAGTTTCGACGAGTCAAACTCGATCAAAATAAACGTCAGATATTTTAATGAAAATCAAAATAACCTTGCGGAGGTTACGGAAAACGGTCAAACGGTAATTCTTAAAGACGAAGACAGACTGCGCGACGTTAATATTTCTTTGAACTATTCGGGTAAGTTAAGTAATGCGTATAGTCATCAGACCAGATTATACGCAAGTAATTATTTTACCGAAAGCAAGCTGAATTACCAAATTGGAGGCGAACAATACGAATTTAGCCGGTTCGATCAATATTACTATAAAGCGGAATACTCGGGCAATCTGCTGTTCGATCAAAATAATCTGACTACATTCGGCGCCGGATATGTAAATGAAAAGATTAATGCGGACAGAATCGACAAGGAAGCGGACGACATAAATTCGCATTTCGTTTTTCTGCAACACGAGTGGATTCCGTCCCGGCTTGTCGATATTGTCGGAGGTGTCAGGTACGACTATCACAGCAAATATTCGTCCCGCATAAGTCCCAAAATATCAGCCGCAATAAAACCGTATGATTTTTTGAAATTTAACGTGTCGGTCGGCAGCGGATTTAAGGCTCCTACGCTTCAACAGCTTTATCTCAACTTTACAAATCCGCAGGTGGGCTATTCGGTTTACGGATCAACGAATTTTTTGTATTACTTCAATAAACTTCTGGAAGAAGGACAAATCGACAGGATTCTTATTAATCCCGAAAACATAAGTAAACTAAACGCTGAGAATTCCTGGTCGTTTAATTTTGCTGTGGAGTACGAACCTTCCGAAAATTACTGGGCGTCTTTGAATTTATTCAGGAACAACGTAAGAGATTTAATCGACGCAACGCCTATCGCTATCAAGAAAAACGGACAGGGTATATACACCTATTTTAATCTGAATAAAATTTATACGCAGGGCGTGGAATCCGAGATTAGAATAACCCTGTTCGATTATGTCAAATTAAGCGCCGGGTATCAATATCTCGATGCTGTCGACGAAGAAGTTCTCGAAAAGGTCAAAGCCGGCGAATATTTCAGACTAACCGAGTCGGGTCGATTGAAAAAAGTTACCGAATCCGACTACGGCGGGTTATTCAATCGCTCTAAGCACTCGGGAAACATCCGGCTCGCTTACGATAACGAAGCTTACGGCGTCTTTGCGGCGCTTACCGGAATTCTAAAAGGGAAATACGGGTATTACGACAGAAACGGGAACGGCATTCTCGACGACGATAGCGAATACGCGCCGGGATACGCCGTCTGGAATTTTGCCCTGAACAAATCGATAAACAACCACTTGGCTTTGCAGCTAAGAATTGAAAATCTGTTGGATAGAAAATTGAGCGGACAAAATATGAATTTGTCCGGTAGAATAATTTACGCCGGAATTTCAATTAATTATTAAAAAAAGGAGAATAGATGAAAAAGCTATATTTACTCGCGTTACTGTTTACTTTATTATTTGTCGGTTGCGACGACTCGAGCAGCACCGAACCGGTAGACGATACGCCCGATGTTAAAGTCGTAGAAGTTAAAGACGTTCCCGCATTGGGTCCGGGGTTGACATACTTCCGTTTTTCCGACAGTACAATTGTAACCGGAGCCGATACTTTATCCGATAAATGGGATATTGCATTCCTGAGAACAGGTATATACACAAACGGCGGCGTCAGCGGTCCGGGCAAGGGCGGAGCGATTGTACTGAAAAACACCGACTTTTATGATTTAAAGGAAGCTTCCTCTGAAGGATATCAGGTCGACGCAGAAAACGCGCCCGCCATCCCAACAGGTTCCGGAAACGGCTGGTACAATTATAATTCCGAAACTCATATCATTTCGCCTATTCCCGGAGTTGTGCTTGTTATTAAAACGGGCGACGGTAAATACGCAAAGGTTCAAATTATCAGTTATTACAAAGGCGCGCCGGATAATCCGACGCTTTCCGACGAGTCGAAATATTATTCATTCAGATATGTCTATCAACCGAACGGCTCGACTAAATTTGAATAAAAAAAGAAAGGAAAAAAAATGAAATCATATAGAACATTACTTTACTTCTTAATTACCGGTTTATTCCTTTATACGAATCTCCTGGGTATGGCAGGAGACGGCAAAAAAGTGTCCGTGGTTATAGTCGGGCACGGTGCTCCTGCCAAAGATTTTCCGAAATTAAAAGAATATTTCAAATTGCACGACAGCCACACTCCCGAAGCCTAAGAAATCGAAAACGAGCTGCGCAACTGGCCCCGCAACGAAGAAAACGATCCCTACTGGGCGGGTTTTATGAAAATTGTCGAAATATTTAAAAGTAAGTTTCAGAATTTTCATTCGGTCCATTATGCTTTCAATGAAATGTGCGCTCCTACGGTAGGCGAAGCGCTCAAGAAAGCATCCGAAGAAAAACCGGATTTAATCCTTGTAACGAGCATAATGTTCACTCCTGGCGGCGGGCACTCCGAAAAGGATATTCCCGCCGCAATTGAAATGTTTCAGGAAGAACACCCTGAAATTAAGATTGAATATGCCTGGCCTTACAGCCAGGAAGCCTTGGCGGATTTCATCAATTCACACCTGCTGCGCTTTATTGATAAATAACCGTAAGGAGCCGGCATTGTCCGGCTCCATTTATTTTTATTCTTTTTTGTCTTGCTGCGGACATATCGCTCGGTATAAAAAATATTACGGATCAATACCAGGACGACCTTGACTCCGGAGTCGACAGGGATCCCGGATATGTATACGGTCCGTCTTCTCCGCGTACGGTATATATTAATCTGGGATTCAAATTGTAATTACAAGATGTGAATAGAGGGAATCCGTCAAATTCATTTTTATTAGATGACGGATTCCTTCTTAAAAATATTTAACTTCCCATCCTTACGATTACGTCGAATTCTTCTTTCGTAACGGGCATTACCGACAGCCGATTCCCTCTTTGTACCAGTTTCATGTTTTTCAGTTTAGGATTTTGTTTAATTTCATCGAGCGTAACGGCTTTGGGGAATTTCTTTACCAACTTAATGTCGACCATATACCACGCGGGATTCTCTTTTTTGCTTTTGGGATCGTAGTGCTTGTCGTCCGGATCGAAAGCTGTGAAGTCCGGATATCCCTCTTTGACCACTTCGCAAACGCCGACGGCGGCAGGAGGCTTTGTATTGCTGTGATAAAAAATCACTTTGTCGCCTTTTTTCATTTCGTCTCGCATATAATTGCGGGCTTGATAATTTCTAACTCCGTCCCAATAAGTAGTTTGGTTCTTGCTTTTTGCAAGGTCGTCTATCGAAAAAACGTCGGGTTCGGATTTGACCAGCCAGTATTTCATTTCCCCTCCGGTTAATGATTTTCAAGATAAGCTTTCAAAAATTTTCCTGTGTACGAACGGTCGCATGCCATTATTTCTTCCGGAGTTCCCGCGGCAACAATTTCTCCGCCGCGATCTCCGGCTTCGGGTCCGAGGTCGATTATATAGTCTGCGCATTTGATAACGTCAAGATTGTGTTCGATTATTACGACCGAATTTTTGTTTGCTATTAGCATTTGAAAACTTTTCAATAACTTGTTAATATCGTCGAAATGCAATCCCGTCGTAGGCTCGTCGAATATGAATAGAGTGTGTTGATTTTTGCGACGCTGCGCCAGATGCGACGCAAGTTTGACTCTTTGAGCCTCGCCGCCGGATAGGGTCGTTGACGGCTGTCCCAATTTTATGTATCCCAGTCCAACGTCGGAGAGCGTTTGGAGTATATCTCTCAACTTGTCGTGATTGGCAAAAAAATGGAGCGCTTCGTCTACGGTCATATTTAATACGTCGACGATATTTTTGCCTTTGTATGTAATTTCCCGAACTTCCTTTTTGAAACGCGTGCCTTTGCAGTCGTCGCATTCAAGATATAAATCGGCAAGGAACTGCATTTCGATTTTTACGAATCCGTCGCCTTCGCAAGTGTCGCATCTTCCGCCCGGCACATTGAACGAAAAGTAACCCGGTTTATAACCGCGGGCTCTGGCTTGAGGAGTCGATGCGAATATTTCGCGTATCAGCTCGTAGCCTTTTACATAACTTATCGGGTTCGACCGCGGCGATTTTCCGATAGGCGATTGATCTACAATTTCGATATTATCGATATAACGCGCTCCTTCGATCGTATCGAATTTTCCTAATTTCGGGGGATTACCTCCGTTCATTTTAACAAGTCCGCCGTATAAAATATCGTGCACAAGAGTGCTTTTTCCCGAACCGCTCACTCCGGTTACAACAACAAATTTTCTCAACGGGAATTCGACCGTTATATTTTTGAGATTGTTTTCTCTCGCTCCCGTTATTCGTATCGTCTCGGTTTTGGAGGTATTCCTCTTGTCGGGCAAGGGAATTTTTAATTTGCCGGATAAATATTTGCCTGTAAGCGAATCCGGATTTTTTACGATTTCGTAGTATGTTCCCGAAGCGACCAATTGACCCCCGTTCAATCCGGCTTTGGGTCCCATGTCGTAAATCAGATCGGCTTCTTTCATCATTTCGGGGTCGTGTTCCACAACAAGCACGGTATTTCCGATGTCGCGCAGAGATTTGAGAATTTTTATCAAACGGGCGTTGTCCCGCGGATGAAGCCCAATTGAAGGTTCGTCGAGTACGTATAACGTGCCCATCAATGCCGAACCCAAAGAAGTTGCAAGATTAATTCTTTGCGTTTCGCCGCCCGACAGCGTGCTGCTCAATCTGTCCAATGTAAGATAACCAAGTCCCACGTCGTTTAAGAACGTAAGCCGTTTCAGAATTTCTTCGTAGATTCTTTGTGCTATTGTTTTTTCGTATTCGCTCAATTCGAGATTTAGAAAGAAATCATGAGCCTTTTCAATCGACATTTTTACGATGTCGAAAATAGAGAGTCCTCCTACTTTAACCTGAAGGGCTTCCCTTCGCAGCCTCGAACCTTTGCATGCGTGGCAGATCGTATAGCCTCTGTATTTACTCAGCAGAATTCTGATGTGCATTTTGTAAGTGTGATTTTCGAGCTCTTTGAAAAAGCCGTCTATGCCTTCAAAACCTTCATAACCTTTTCTGAGAATTTCAACCTGCTTTTCGGTCAAATCCTTGAACGGCTTGTCGAGTGGTATTTTGTGTTTGTTATTTCTTATTAATTGTCTTAGATATTTGCTGAATTTCGGCGTGCGCCACGGCGCAATAGCTCCTTCGCTTATGCTCAAAGTCGGGTCGGGAACGATAAGATTCATATCGTAATCCATCGTTTTACCGAATCCCTGGCAGACGGGACAGGCGCCGTACGGATTATTGAATGAGAAAAATCGAGGTTCCGGCTCTTCGTATTTTATGCCGCAGCATTCGTAAAAACGGTTGAAGTTTTTTCTTTCGAAAGTGTCCGCGTTGATTACCAGAAGTCTGCCTTCTCCTTCCTTAAAAGCAATTTCAATCGATTCGGCTAATAATTCTCGTATTTTTCCTTTTTTAATTTTGAATCTGTCGAGCACTACAATAATGTCTTCTTTTTCAACTTCGGCAAATTCCCGGAAGTTATCGAGTTCGCTTAAATCGACAAATTCGTTTTTAACGATTATCCTGAAAAAGCCTTTCTTTTTCAAAAGTTCTATTTCCTCGATAACGGTGCGCTTTTCGTGAGGGTGTATCGGAAATCCGATGTAGTATTTTCCGTTTTCTTCCCGGGTTTCGAGCCATTCGCATACGGTGGCAACGGTATCTTTTTTAACTTCGTTGCCGCAGTCGAAACAGATAGTCTTCCCGATTCTAGCAAACAGCAAACGCAGGTAGTCGTAAATTTCCGTTGAAGTGCCGACAGTCGAACGCGGATTGCGCGCGGTGGTTTTCTGTTCAATAGCTACTGCAGGCGAAATTCCCTGTATAATATCGACGTCGGGTTTATTCATTCTTTCTAGAAACTGACGCGCATAAGACGAAAGGCTTTCTACGTACCGGCGCTGTCCTTCGGCATAAATCGTGTCGAATACAAGCGAGGATTTGCCGCTTCCGCTTACGCCGGTAAAAACAACCAGTTTGTTTTTCGGAATTTCGAGGGAGATGTTCTTAAGATTATGCTGACGCGCCCCTTTTATTATTATTTTCTTATTGTCGAATGTCATATGTCATTTGAAAAAAATCGTAACCGGAAAGTTACGAATAAGTTAGAAGATTTTCTTGATTGAGGGAGGTTATAGATTAATACTAAAAATTACTTTTCTTCTTCCCAGTCGATAAGTTTGCCGTCCCTGAAGAAGAATGTGATTTTTCCGTAATACCATTGAGTAAAAACGCCCCATTTTTCCACGTTCTTGTCAATTCTGTCGGGTTTTCCCCAGCCGGCTCTTAGCATCTCTTCCGTCATGCCTTTCCAAATTTGTTTATGATAAACCCGGGGACCGTATTTCCTTCCGAATTTTTTTACATAAACCGCTTCGATTTCCCTCTCCGCTTTTTCGATTAAAGAATCGAGTTTTTTGCTTTCGTTTTTTAGAGAATCGATTTCGTTCTTTAACGCCGATTTGTAGTTCAGAAGATTATTTTTTCGAGACGTTAAAGAATCATGCTGAGATTTATAATCTTTTTGACCGAGCAAACTTTGCGCGTTTGTTAATGAAAAACTTAAAATAAATAATAACAGAAATCTGTGCATCTTAAAGGTCCCGATATTTATAAAAACAAATCCCGCATAATGCGGGATTGCAAGTAGTGAGATATTTTTTATGAAAATTGTTTATTGATGTTACAATGATAATAAAAATCATAAAAAAATTACAAGTCTTTGGTACCAAAACAAACGCCGACGGCTTTGGCTGCAAGAACTCCCTGATCGGTTTTCTTAACGAGTTTTTGTTTTGCGATAGCATCAACAATGTTCACGCTTTTAATTTCATTCCCTTTCAAAGCGACCATTTTGCCGAATTGTCCTTTAATAGCGAGCTGAATTGCCTGAGTTCCGAATTTTGTGGAAAGAATACGATCGAAAGGAGTGGGGCTTCCGCCGCGCTGCAGATGTCCCAGTACAGTATAACGGGTTTCGAGTCCGGTATTCTCGCTTATTTTTTTAGCGACATACTCGCCGATTCCGCCTAACTGGATCGGGTCGGTTCTTTTAATATCTTTGCCTTTCATAATCATCGTGCCGTCTTTGGATTTAGCTCCTTCGGCGACGCAAACAATGCTGAAGCGTTTGCCCATCATATTTCGCATCAGCACCTTATCGTAAATTGCTTCCCAGTCGAACGGAATTTCGGGAATCAGGATCACGTCGGCGCCTCCGGCAAGTCCTCCGTTGAGAGCTATCCAGCCTGCGTATCTGCCCATTACTTCGATAACCATAACGCGGTGATGAGACGAAGCGGTTGTATGGAGGCGGTCGAGAGCTTCCGCAACCACGTACACTGCGGAGTCGTGACCGAATGTCAGATCCGTAGCGTCCAGGTCGTTGTCGATGGTTTTGGGAACTCCGACAACATTCATTCCCATTTGACTGAGTTGATGCGAAATATGCATTGTGCCGTCGCCTCCGATTGCAATAATGGCGTCCAAATTCCAAGCGTCGTAATTTCGCATTGCCTCTTTCGAGCGGTTCATAATTTTGATTTTTCCGTCCACTTCTTCAGGCCAGTGAAACGGGTCGCCTTTATTCGAAGAGCCTAAAATCGTGCCGCCGGTGGCAAGAATTCCCGATACGTCTTTGTTATACAATTCCATCGCTTTGCCTTCGACCAATCCCTCGAAGCCGTCGAGAATGCCGAGCACGGTCAAACCGTTATCGAGAGCGGGCTTGGTTACGCCTCTGATAACCGCGTTCAGTCCCGGGCAGTCGCCGCCGCCTGTAAGTATTCCTACTCTTTTAATTTTTTTTGATGGCATAATACACCTTATTTTTTAGTCAATTCTATTATCGTAATTTTTGAGTGACTTTAAAATGTAATTTAGCAAATTTTTGCAACTTATCTTTGTCGATGTTTTTTGCCGCTTGCAGGACGGAGTCCGACGCCCCTTTCGGCAAATCCATACCGTTATTTTTTTGTTCTAAGAACCATTCGTTAAATTTATTTCTTGCCAGAATCGAAGCGGCGGCAACTCCGGTATATCTTTCCGCTCCGGTTTCCATGATGAATTTGATATCTTTCGTATCGATCGACGGATGAATCTCCAGTTTCCGGTTGCTGAATTTATCCGTTATTACAAGATTACATTGAACCCGCTTTAGAAGTTTGCCCGTAACCTGAGAATGGCAATGAACGAGCAGTTTGTTCAGATTTCTGTATTGATCGTACAACCTGTTATAATCTTCCGGTTCAAGAGAACAAATTTCAAAATCATTTTCTATAATTTGTTTAATAGATTCGGCAAGCGAATCGATTTGAGTGTCGCTTAAATCCTTGCTGTCGCGCACTCCTATCCGTTTCAATTTTAAGGCGGTTTCCTTATTCACATAAACTGCCGCAACTACCAGCGGACCGAAATAATCTCCTTTGCCGCATTCGTCCGAACCGATATATTCGTCGTATTCGACGTCGTTATTTCGAATTTCAGGAGGATTTTCGTAGAAGACCATACTTTTGATTTTGTTGTATTCGAAAGAATCCGAATCGCCCTGAAGAACGATTTTATTTCCTTTTTTGCCGAAATAAACCTGTACTTTTATTTTCTTTTTGTTGTAATCGACCGTGAATTCGTAGTTGTAATTTTTTTCTTTGATATCCGACGGATTAAAATCCATTGCTGAAATTTTATTTCGAATAGATTTGATAATGTAGAAAGCCGATTTTTTGAAACTTGTATTTGTCATAAGTATAACAAAATTAATTGAAATCGTAACTTATGAATTTTAGACGAGAAAATTGCTTTGCCGGCGTAAATTACCTTTTTCAATGGAGAAATTCGATAAAATTTCGTAATCTTGTGACCGTCTTTTTACGGAATTTTATTGAAGAGATATAGCTGGATTATTGCCTGTCCGACATAGACGGAAATGCGGCGGTCATAGAAAATTTATTAACAATAAAGTTCTTTCGGTTATTCCGGAGAGGTGGTAGAGTGGTTGCCTGTCCGACATAGACGGAAATGCGGTGGTCTTGAAAACTTATTGACAATAAAGTTCTTTTAGTTATTTTGGAGAGGTGGCAGAGTGGTTGCCTGTCCGACGCAGACGGAAATGCGGCGGTCATAGAAAACGTATTAACAATAAAGTTCTTTCAGTTATTACGGAGAGGTGGCAGAGTGGTTGCCTGTCCGAATTAGACGGAAATGCGGCGGTCTTAGAAAACTTATTTACAATAAAGTTCTTTCGGTTATTCCGGAGAGGTGGCAGAGTGGTTGCCTGTCCGACTAAGACGGAAATGCGGCGGTCTTAGAAAACTTATTAACAATAAAGTTCTTTTAGATATTCTGGAGAGGTGGCAGAGTGGTTGAATGCGGCGGTCTTGAAAACCGTTTGGCGCGTCCGCGCCACGGGGGTTCGAATCCCTCCCTCTCCGCAAAAGTTTCATTTTTAGCCTAATATCCAAACTTTCCCATTCGACATAAAACAGTAAAAGTTTCCGGGACTTTCCTTAAAACCACTAAAAAAATGAAAATTTAGTCAACAATTTTGTCAACAATTTTTTGCCCTTTCCATCAGCCCAAAGAACGCTTTTATTAAAGGAAAAACCGCTGAAGAAACAAGCATAGGGATTATTCTATAATGGTTATGAAAATTAATACTATTTTAATTACTTTATATTATGAAAAATTGATATTCACCTCATAAGTATTTCTAAATGAAGACAAAACATAAGATAATTATCGGCGACTCCAGGGACATGAGGGAAATCCAGGATGCATCGGTGCATCTTGTTGTAACTTCTCCGCCTTATTGGCAATTAAAGGATTATGGTTCCGAAAAGCAAATAGGGTATAACGACACATACGAGGATTATATAAATAACTTGAACCTTGTTTGGCAAGAATGTTATCGGGTTCTGCAAGAAGGGTGCCGGTTATGCATTAATATTGGCGACCAATTTGCGCGTTCGGTTTATTATGGAAGATATAAAATTATTCCGATACGCACGGAAATTATTAAATTCTGCGAAACTATAGGCTTTGATTATATGGGCGCAATCATATGGCAGAAACCAACTACAATGAATACTACCGGCGGCGCGTCTGTGATGGGAAGTTATCCGTACCCGAGGAACGGCATTATTAAGATCGATTACGAATTTATTTTAATTTTTAAGAAGCCTGGACTAACTTCAAAAGTATCCAGGGAAATAAAAGAAAAATCGAAACTTACCAAAGAAGAATGGAACGATTATTTCTCCGGACACTGGAACTTTGGCGGGGAAAGACAGGATAAGCATCTTGCAATGTTCCCGGAAGAATTGCCCAAAAGACTTATTAAAATGTTCACTTTTGTAGGCGATACCGTATTGGACCCGTTTCTCGGAAGCGGGACTACGACCTTGGCGGCTAAGAATCTTGAAAGAAATTCAATAGGATATGAAGTCAATGAAGAATTTTTAAACGTAATAAAAGATAAAGTCGGTATAACATCTCCGGGATTTATGGATAATGCGAGTTTTGAAATCGTAATGCAAAAAAATATTACAAAAAATTGGAACGAACGTTTGAAAGATTTGCCTTATCGCTTTAAAGATCCCGTTAAATTTGATTTGAAAATTAATCCCAAGAAATTGCAGTTTGGGTCTAAAATTGACTCGGGAAATGCGAAGCGCGAAGAGTATTTTTCGATTAAAAGCATTGTCTCGCCGGAAATTATGGTATTAAACAGCGGGGTAACGATAAAACTTATTGGCATTAAGCACAAAAAAGATAAATACGAAGAAGCGATTGAATTTCTTAGTTCAAAACTCAAAGGACAGAAAGTTTTTTTGAAATTCGATAGAGTTAAATATGACGAAAAAAATAATTTACTTGTATATCTCTATCTGAAGAATAAAACGTTTATCAATGCGCACCTTATTAAATATGGTTTTGCCGACGTGGATAATAGTTCCGAATTTTCTTACAAAGACAAATTTAAAAAATTAGGCGTACCTAATGGCTAAAGAATGGATTTTGAATTCGGCTACTAACAGATTCCAATTGAATTTCAAGAAAAATGTAGGGGCGGTTTCCGAAGAAATAAGAAAATGCGAACCAAAATCTTTAGAAGAATGGGAAACGTATTATTTTAATAATGTATACCCAAGGGAACATTTGATAGATTTAGGCAAAAAATTGTATGTTAAAGTGACGGAAGTGCTTGCGGCTGAAATTGACCGGATAACCGAGCAGGATTGTATCGATTATATCTACAATCTGGTAATAAAAAGGACTTTCGACGGTTATATTACAGAAAGAAAGACTATCTACGAGCAATTGCAGGATATACTAAATGTTAGAATCGAACCCGCCCCCGATAAATGGGACAGATTATTTAATGTGGATTTTTATATAAAAATAAATGATAAGTATATAGGAATTCAAATTAAACCAGCTGGAGGAGTGTCGCACATCTCTCAAATATATAAGGAACGTCAACTTCAGGAAAAAACACATAAGAAATTTACCGATAAATACGGCGGTAAAGTGTTTTACGTAATTTCTATTAAAGAAGGGCGAAACAAAAAAATATATAATACCGAGATAATTGAAGAGATTAAAAAGGAAATCAAAAGATTGGAAAACGTAGCAGAATAAGCAGGCATTATAACCATCCAGCCTCGACGCGACAAAAGTGTTAGTCGATTCACTTCTATTTAAATCAGTAGGTTTCTTAAGTATACTAAATCGATCTGGGCAAATTTACAGAGTATCGAAAACGGCGGTTGGAAATTTTCAAACAGATTGTAAAATTATTGTAAAACATGTATGCAGGGCGCATTGCGGCTTAGTTATATAATAGCTTTTCATTAAATTGGTTTCAAAACTTGGAATCATTATACATATAAAAGAAAAACCCGCCGTAAATATTCTTAGGCATTTCAAAAATTAATTGGAAGAAAATTAATGAAACAAAACCATAACAATCACAAATTCCACATACCTGTGCTCGGCGTAGGATATTCAGTCGACGCTCCTGTAAAAGTAGCAAAATACGGAATCTCATCGGTAATATCCCTTGTGGACGATACATTGCTTGAAAAAATGCGCGAACATCATCTTAAAAAGAGGAACAAAATTTACATTCCTATCGAAACAAACGAATACGACTCGCGCGCCAAACGAACTCGAGCATACTTGAACGCAATTGACGAAATTGTAAAAGAGGATTTCGAAAAAGTAAAACGCTCGTCTTTCGGCAGCGGCGGAGATATCGATAAATATTTCGAAATGCTTCCTCAAAGTTCTCCTTTGAAAAAAGAATACGAAACGATGCTGTCAACAAAAGACGCTTTTGAAAAAAATCGAATTGAAAAAAGTCTTCGCGAAAAAATGATTCCCGGCTCGATAGACGTAAATATTATGACAAAAGTAGATAAAAAAAATTACGGCGCCGGCGGAGTTGAGTTGGATTCGAAATTCAACGACGCGCACGCGGCATTGCGCGGCTTTGCAATGAGTAGTCTCTCAAGTAAAGTTATCTTCTCTGCAGGGATGAATCCCAGACTCTACGGATACATCTCGTCGTTTGAAGATTTTTATCCTGATAATGAAGGCAATTTTAAAAAGAAGGTCGTAATTAAAGTGAGCGATTTTCGCTCGGCTCTTATCCAGGGCAAGTTTTTAGCTAAAAAGGGTATCTGGATTTCGGAATTCAGAGTAGAGTCGGGGCTCAACTGCGGAGGGCATGCTTTCGCCACCGATGGATATTTATTGGGTCCTATTCTGGAAGAATTCAAAAATCGAAAAACTGAATTATTAACGGAATTAAAGAAAGAGTATTTGCCTGCGTTGTTGAAAAAAGGTTATTATACCGATGAGTCGAAGCTCGATTACGATCTTACGGTTCAGGGCGGAGTCGGCAAGTCGAGCGAACAGGAATTCCTGGTTCGTCATTACGGAGTTAAATCCGTAGGCTGGGGGTCTCTGTTTTTGTTGGCGCCCGACGTTATAAATATTGACGAATATACGCTGGATAAATTGCTCAAAGCGCGCGAAGAGGATTTATACTTAAGCGAAATATCGCCGCTCGGAGTTCCATTCAACAATTTAAGAAATAATAGCAAAGATATCGAAAAATACGAACGGGTTGAATTGAATAAACCCGGAAGCCCTTGTCCCAAAAAATTCCTCGTTTCGAATACAGAATTTTCGGAAAAGCCGATTTGTACGGCGTCGAAATCGTACGTCAAGAAAAAAATCGAACAATTGAAAAATGAAATAACCGATCCTGCGGAATATAAGCGTCAATACGAAAAAGTTATAGACAAAGCCTGTTTATGCGAAGGGCTGACCGTATCGCCGTTGATTAATCATGAAATTCCCACGCCCAAGCAAAGCAGAGCCGTATCGGTTTGTCCCGGTCCGAATATCGCATACTATTCAAAAAGATCCGATTTGAGGGGAATTGTAGATCATATTTACGGCAGAATTAATTTAATTACGGACAGCGCGCGTCCGAATTTCTTTATTAAAGAACTTCGATTATATATTGATTATTACAAAAATTTGGTTCTGAAAAAAGTGGATAGCGATATTGCAGACCGGAATAAAAAAAATACCGAAAAATACCTGACGGCTTTCAAGGAGAATATTATTAACGGAATATCTTATTATAAAAGAATAGTAAACTGCATATACGAAGAGACCGGAGAAACAAAAGAAAAGATGACGGAAGCGCTGAATCAATGGGAAGAAGAATTAATGAATGTTATGACGGCGGAAAAAGCGTGCGTTTAAATTAGTGGATTTCGACGATTTACCTTGGTATAAATCGATCGTTTATTTCACGCTCGACGATGTGCAGTTTACGGCTAAAATTAATTCTGTAACAGAGCTTCGCGTTAACGAAAATATCGATATGTATCTGGAACTTGATCGTCTCCATTTCTTCGATAAAGATACGGAGCTCAGATTAAGCTGATAATTGTAAGTCCCTTACCTCAAAAACTTATTCTGAAACATAAATCCGCGTTTAATGGTCATATTGTTCGGAATTTCCTTATTTTTGCATAATCAATTTCGGAGGCAGTATGGACAGAATTCCTTGTTTTAAAGCTTACGACATCAGAGGTAAAGTTCCTTCTGAATTGAATGCCGATTTGGCTTATAAGGTAGGCAGGGCGCTCGCAAAGTATCTCGATGCAAAGTTAATTGTTATCGGTCGCGACGTTCGACCTTCTTCTCCGGAATTATCGGATGCGCTGGCAAAAGGACTTACGGACGCAGGATGCGACGTCATCGATATCGGTTTGTGCGGTACGGAAATGATTTATTTTGCAACGCCTCATTTTAATGCAGACGGCGGCGTAATGATTACTGCCAGCCATAATCCGCCCGAATATAACGGACTTAAATTTGTCAGGGAAGGCTCCAAACCGCTCGGATACGATTCGGGTTTGAACGAAGTTGAAAAAATGATACTAAATGACGATTTGGGTGAAATTGCCGAAGTTAAAGGAACGGTACAGAAGAAAGATATAATGGAAGAGTTTATCAGTCATTTAAATAAATTCTACAACCCGGAAAAGATTTCTCCGTTCAAAGTGGTTGTAAACGCAGGAAACGGATGCGTCGGTCCGGCATTAGACCGTCTGGAAAAACTGCTGCCGATAAAAATGGTAAAAGTATTTCATGAACCGGATCCCGGATTTCCGAACGGAGTTCCGAATCCGTTGCTGCCCGAGAATCGTCAACCTACAATCAACGCTATTAAAGAGAGCGGAGCCGACCTGGGCGTCGCGTGGGACGGAGACTACGACCGATGCTTTTTCTTCGACGAACACGGCAATTTTATCGAAGGATATTATATTGTTGCATTGTTAGCTAAATCGATTTTACGCAATCATCCGGGCGAAAAAATCGTTTATGACCCGCGTTTAACATGGAATACTATCGACGTAGTTACAAAAGCCGGCGGAGTGCCGGTTATTTCCAAGAGCGGGCATGCTTTTATCAAACAAAAGATGAGAGAAGTTAACGCCGTATACGGAGGCGAAATGTCGGCTCACCATTACTTCAGGGAAAATTCTTACTCCGACAGCGGATTGATTCCGTTCTTATTGATTCTGCAGCTCCTTTCCGAAGAGAATGCCAAATTATCCGAACTCGTAGGAGAAATGATTAAAGCGTATCCGTGCTCGGGCGAAATTAATTCCAAGATTTCCGACCCGGCAGGCAAACTGATTGCAATTAAAGAAAAATACAGCGACGGAAAGATTGACGAGCTCGACGGCGTAAGCGTAGAATATCCCGACTGGCGTTTTAATGTGAGAATGAGCAATACGGAGCCCCTGCTGAGACTCAATGTGGAGGCAAAAGGGGACATCGAATTAATGCGCAAAAAAACGGAAGAATTGCTTAATTTTATCAGAAGCTAAAACATTTTATTTGGTGCGCCGTCTAAAATGCACAATAAATAAGGGAGAATTATCATGCGCGAACAGGAAAAGCCGATTGATGTGGATAAATTGCTGCAAAACAAACTTAAAGGCGTTAGCGTTAATACGCTCGAGAATGCAATTGCAAAAGTAATAAGCGATTTGGTGGGCGAGGATTATAAATGCACAATCAGCGAAGTCAAATATACGCTTTTCAGCGGAGCCGACTTTCACGTAAAAGTTGAATTGACTTATAATCCTAACGAATAAAAATTTTTCGGAAGCGCGGATATTCGTATCCGCGCATTTCTTTTTCCCCTTATATGCAGACCAGAGTTAAAATATGCTGCATCAATTCGATTGACGAAGCAAGAATGGCAATAGAATTCGGAGCTTCGGCAATCGGATTGGTGGGCTATATGCCGAGCGGTCCGGGCGTTATTTCCGACGGCTTAATACGTGAAATAGCGTCAAAAATTCCTCCGCCTGTATCAACCTTTTTGCTTACAAGCGAAACATCCGCCGATAAAATTATTGAGCATCATTCCAGAACGCACACTGCCGCAATCCAAATTGTCGACGAAGTTGAAACAGGCGTCTACGCTTCGATAAGGAAAGAACTTCCGTCAGTGAAAATCGTTCAGGCAGTGCATGTAACCGGAGAAGAATCAATCGATAGAGCCGTCAAGATATCGGAATATGTCGACCTTATTCTTCTCGACAGCGGCAATCCGGATCTTAAAATTAAGGAACTCGGAGGAACGGGAAGAACCCACAATTGGAAAATCAGCCGTAAAATAGTCGATCAATCGAAAACGCCCGTTTTCCTTGCGGGCGGTTTAAATCCGGATAATATTAAACGGGCTGTCGAAGAAGTGAATCCGTTTGGAGTCGACGTATGCAGCGGCGTAAGAACCGACGGAAATCTCGATCCGTACAAGCTTGAGAAATTCTTCGCCGCCATATCTTAAAAATTTCTTTCCGCCGCTTTTTTCAGAACGTCGATTGTTCTGTCGATTTCGTCTTTGGTATTGTAAAAGTGCGGCGAAAAACGGATTAAACCTTGTCTCAGCGAACAATGAATCTCATTCCTTTCAAGCTCTTCGAATATTTTTTCCGGATTGTCGACCTGTATTGTGACTATCCCCGCACGATTGCTTTCGGGAGTATTTTTTAGAACGGGCTCAAAACCCGAGTCGGACAATTGTTCGATAAAGTAGTTTGTATTGTCAAGAATCCTTTTTTCGATGTTTTCTATTCCGTATTTAGTAAAGATGTCAAGCATGGCGTCGAAGAGAGCAACGCCGAGCGAATTCATCGTGCCGTTTTGAAACCGGTCTGCGTCTTTTTTCAGAGCAAGGTTGTAGTCCAGCAAGTTCCATGCGTCTTCAACTGAAGTCCACCCAACGAATCTCTGATCAATTTTTTCCTGCAGTTCTTCAGAAATATAAAAATATGCCAAACCTTCCATCGACATCAACCACTTTTGAGTTCCGCCGGTTAAAAAATCAGCGTTATATTTTACGACGTCAGTATCAATAACGCCTACGCCCTGGATTGCATCGACGCAAAAAATTATTCCTTTATTCCTGCATAGTTTGCCGATCTCTTCGATGTTTGCCCGGTAACCGGTAAGGAACTGCACCGAGCTTATCGAAATTAATTTTGTTCTCGGAGTTATTGCTTTTTCAATATCCTCAAGGTCAACCATTCCGTTCCGGTTTTTTACGAACGTTATTTCCACTCCGTATTTTTTCAAATTCAAAAACGGATAGACATTCGACGGAAATTCCAGATCGTTAATAATTATTTGGTCGCCGGTTTTCCAGCTGAGTCCCTGCGCTAGTATGTTGAGACTGTTCGATACGTTATCCGTCCATGCAATTCTGGAACTTTTTGTATTGAGCAGACGCGCAAGTTTGGCTTTTGCCGAGGCGTTCCATCTCAGAAAAAATTTGAAATTCTCGATTTTGTCGCCGCTCCTCTGGCGAGCGTACAATTCAAGCCTTTCCAGCAAAGGTTTCGACCATGGTCCCAGAGCCGCGTGATTGAAGTAGATTTGTCCTGTCTTTAAATGAGGAAAAAGATTCCTGATTTCGTTTATATCCATAATTTTTGTTCCAGGCTATTAAAAAAAATTTTTTCGATCCGATAATAAATCAGAGATTCGGGAATAATAAAATGAACAAGTTATTGGAATTAGCCGCTGCGTTTTACGGAGTTTTGATACCGAAGAGATATAAGGAAAAGTTCTGCAAATTAGTGATCGAATATCTCGACGAACGCTACTCCGTCGAAACCGCAATCGGAATGGCGTTAAGAAAACTGAAATTGAACTAATAAAAAGGGCTAGTTGACCCATTGTTATTGGAAGCCCCGCAGTGCGGGGCTGGCTGTTTTTAATTTATATTCCTTTCGAGAATTTCTTCCATCATATCCATCACTCTATTCATCTTAGCCATTGTAAGATCGAATGCTTCCGACGAAAGCGGATCGATGCCCGCTTTTCTGATTAAATCGATCGGATATTCGGAACTGCCGCCTTTCAATATATGATAGAATTTGTCTACCGCAGGCTGACCTTCTTTAACGATTTTTTCGGCAAAGGCTGTGGCAAAAATTAAAGAAGTCGAATATTGGTATACATAATATGTATAGTGCACAAAATGGGGAATGTATGCCCATTCGTATGCTACGTAAGGATCGACAATGCAAACTCCTTCGTCGTTGCCGTAATATTTTTTGACTATATCGTAATAAATATTACTCAAATCGTCGCCTGTGAGCGGCTCGCCGTTTTCCACTCTTTTGTGAATTTCCCATTCGAATTCTGCAAATGAAGTTTGTCGGAAGATTGTGGTTCTGAGCAGATCGAGATAAGAACCCAACAGATAAAGTTTCTCTTCGTCGGATTTGACATTATTTACCATATAGTTGTTTAGCAGTGTTTCGTTTATCGTCGAAGCAATCTCGGCGACAAAGATAGAGTATTGGGAATTTACGAACGGCTGATGTTTGTTGGAAAAATAGCTGTGCATCGTATGACCCAATTCGTGAGCAAGAGTCGATACCGATTCGTAGTCGTCCGTCCAATTCATAAGTATGTACGGATGGTAGTCGTAAGCCGCGCCGGAAGAATAAGCTCCGCTGCGTTTTCCTTTATTCGGAATAAAATCGATCCATCTTTCTTTGAATGCTTTTTTAACCGTGTTGACGTATTCTTCGCCCATCGGTTTGAAAACGTCGAGTAACAATTTCTGACCTTCTTCCACGTTGTATTTGAAATCGACGGATTTTACGAGCGGAGTATAAAGATCGTAATAGTGAAGAGTGTCTACTCCGAGCATTCTTTTTTTCAGTTCGAGGAATCGATGAAGCGTCGGAAGATTTTTATGGATTTGTTCGATCAGGGTTTCGTATACGGAAACGGGTATGTTGTTGACGTTGAGAGAACTTTCCAGAGCCGAATTGTATTTTCTGTTCTTGGCGTAGAAATAATCGGCTTTTAACTTGCCGACCAAATTGGCGCCGATTGTATTTCTGAATTTCTTGTAATTTTCGAATGTAGATTGCATTACCAATTGACGGTCAGCCCTGTTTTCGACCGTTCTATATTTCGTATAGTTAGCCGAGGTCAATTCAATTTCCTCGCCGGTCGAAAGTTTAACTACCGCATTCGGTTTTTCGGCGTTGTCGAATATGCTGTATACTTCGCCCGGGGTCGAAGTCATCAAGCCCGCGCTTGCCAGTATGGCTTCCTCGTTTTCGGAAAGCGTATGATCTTCAAGCCGGAGTATGTCCGTCAAATAGAATCTGAATTCGTCCAATTCTTTTTTCTCGTCGAGGAATCGTTCAATTTTTTCCCGTCCCGCTTTCAGAATTTCGGGATTGACGAATGATGTGACTTCTGAAAATTTGGTGCCGAGCGTAGTAGCTTTTTGATTCAAAGCCTGGTTCGAACTTATTCTGAGGTCTTCATCGGCAACGCGGAATGCATAATCCGAAAGTTTGTAATAATCTTTCAACAGGTCAAAATAAGTTCGCAGCGCATTGTAAAGAACGTCCGCGCTTTTACCGAGAGCGCCTTTATACTGAGAGAATTTTTCGATTTCCGAATCGAGCCGGTCGTATTCTTTTTCCCAGTCTTCAATGCTTTTATAGAGTATTGAATTATCCCATTTGTATTTATCGGGCACTTCGTTTCTTTCGAGCGCCTGCGATTTACCGTTTTGAAGCATAGCAAATACCATTATTAATGTTAGAAAAATTTTGGCTTTCATAATAGTAATCCGTGTTTAATTTTCAAAATTATTCTCCTTTGCGCGCTCTGAGAGAATCCCAGATCATATAGACGCTTATTAAAGAAAACATAATGATTGCCAGCAATTCTGCGGCGTGCGATTCCTGCCACTCATGATTAACCCAATTATATCCTACATATCGGAGTATAGCGCTAAGAACTCCAAAGAGCGCGCCGCCTGCAATAAATCCGGAAGCTATCAGAGTTCCTCTTTCGCGGCGCGAGTTGTTTAATTGTTCGTCTTTACTGCGAGTCGAAACGAAGTGAGCAATTAAACCTCCGACAAGAAGAGGGGTGTTTAATTCCAGAGGAATATACATACCGAGAGCGAAGGGAAGCGCGGGAATTTTAATCATTGTAAGAATGAGCGCAAGAAGCGCGCCCGCAAGATAAAGAAGCCACGGCGCCGGTTGATTCGACATCAACGGCTTGATAACGGCTGCCATAGCGTTTGCCTGCGGAGCTACGAGCGCGTTTTCGCCGGTGAATCCGTATGTCTCGTTCAGTACCATTATAATCCATGCTACCGTAGCCGCGGAAAAAATTGTTCCGACGAATTTCCACCTCTCCTGTTTGTACGGCGAGGATCCCAGCCAGTAACCGATTTTGAGGTCCGTAATAAAAGCTCCCGCCTGCGACAACGCCGTGCAAACTACGCCGCCTATTATTAATGCGGACACCATTCCCGCAGGACCGGTCAATCCGACCGATACAAGCACTACGGATGAAAGTATCAAAGTCATTAACGTCATACCCGAAACGGGATTTGTTCCCACGATTGCGATTGCGGTTGCTGCAACGGTTGTAAAAAGGAATGATATAATTAAGACGATCAATAATCCGATAAGAGCATGAAACAGGTTATTTACAACTCCGAAAAAGAAGAATATGAAGATTAGAATAGTTGTAATAAAAAGTCCGACGAAAATAATCTTCATCGGTAAATCTCTTTGGGTTCGTTCGCTGTCCTCGTTAACTTTTTTCCCGAAGAGTTCCTGAAATCCGAGCGAGAATGCTTTTTTAATAATACCCGACGAGCGGATAATTCCGATAAATCCAGCCATTGCGATGCCGCCGATACCGATATGGCGCACATAACTTCTGAAAATCTGTTCGGCTGACATATCCTTGATCAATAAACTTATGTTTGCTCCGATCGGAGTGGTTATATAATCGCCGAAGTAAGCAATAACCGGAATAATTACAAACCACGATAGAAAAGAGCCCGCGGTAATCAAAGCCGAATATTTCAATCCGATAATGTATCCGAGTCCGAGTATTGCCGAACTTACGCTTAATCTGAATTCGAGTTTGATTTTATCGGCAATCGACTGTCCGACGGGAATTACTTTAGTAGTAAACAGTTCGCTCCACCAGCCGAAAGTAGCCACGACGAAATCGTAAATACCGCCGATTAAACCTGCAACCACCAGCACGATTGCGTGTTTGCCGCCTTTTTCGCCCGCTACCAGAACTTCGGTCGTTGCGGTAGCTTCGGGAAAAGGAAATTTACCGTGCATTTCGGATACAAAATATTTTCTGAACGGAATAAGAAAAAGTATGCCGAGAAAACCGCCCAGAGCCGACGCCAGAAAAATCTTATAAAATTCGGCTTCCAGTTCAAGTATGTAGAGAGCGGGAATCGTAAATATTGCCCCGGCTACGATTGTGCCCGATGTCGCGCCGATCGACTGAATGATTACATTCTGTCCGAGCGCGCCTTTCTTTCTCAATGCCGCTGAAAGACCGACCGCAAGTATTGCAATAGGAATTGCAGCTTCGAAAACCTGTCCGATTTTTAATCCCAGATAAGCCGCCGCTGCGGTAAAAATAATCGCCATTATAATTCCGGTAACGACCGAGTAGGGAGTTACTTCCGGATATTCTTTGTCCGAAAGCATAACCGGAATATATTTTTCGCCGGGTTTTAATTCCCTGTAGGCGTTCGACGGGAGTCCGTTTGTGTTTGGAGTCTCGTTCATACATTGCTCCTGTTTTTATTAGGATTGTATTTATGGTACATCAATAACTGTCGTTCAATTTGCTATAGTCGAGCTCCGAGCCCAGAGCGCTGTGGGGAATAAGATAAACTATGAACATCAGTAACGCCGCCCCGATTACCCATCTTTCCGGTCTCGGAGATTTTTTCAATTTCAGATATGCAATAATCCAGCCGAGCATTGCAACGAGAGTCTTATTGTCTGTTAAATCGTATCCGAACGGAAAGCCGGTCCAGAATTCTCCGAAAGCGTAATATTGCATAAGAGGTCCGAGAATAAAACCGCCTGCAAACAAAAGAATTATTGTAGTTAGCGTGTAAAATTTCAAATTCCCGTTTTTAACAAAACCTTCCATGCCCGCCCGCGCGCCGAATAACATAGCCGAAAACATGATGATCACGTGCGGAATCAATACGCCTGCAGGCACGTCGCCTTTGAAACGAATTACAACCGTTTTGTCCGGAGGAAGATAAATCGATTCATTTTTATTGTGGAGTGCAATATAATATTCGAGTTTGCCCGCCGGAGGCTGTTTTGGCAAAAAGGCTGTAAGAATCGAGTCGCCCGCCATTTCAACTTTATTGTAATCTTTATCGAATTTATACCTGCGCCAGAAAAGCGTTCCGGTTATTCCTCCGCCTTTTGTATCGATTGAAATTTGATAATCGCCTGCAGAGCTGTGGCTTCTGAGCAATTTGTATTCAATTGTTCTGCCGGCAAATTCAATTTTGTTCTTGTAAGGATAGGTGGGTCCGGTCACTCGCTGATAGACCGCCGACGATGCCGTTATTAAAAAAGCAATAATCCAGAATAGTAGTTTTTTCGATTTTGTCATAACGTCTTTGTAATGATAAATTAAACTTATGAAATCCGTCAGATTTAACCAAAGAAACCGACCCGTTTATCAATCATTTACGAGCCAGGCATTTATTGTTTTTATTATTGTATCTCTTGAAATGCTTGCACCAGACAGCGAGGTCTTTTCTGCAGGCTCCGATTGCTTCGGGATTTGTAAAATCGGCAAATTTACACGTGTAATCACAGAAAAGAGGGAATTCGTTATCATCCGGTTTATTTTTCTTTTTACCCATCGTAATTACCCGTTTATTATGATAAAGTTTGTTATTTTTGAAAAACAATAATAACGGGAAATATACGGAATGTTCAACAGAAATAAATTTTTGCGTGATTCTTTGCAGGAAAGCGCGGAAACGAAAATAAAAATAGAAAAAGAATGCGCCGCGGATATTTTTAAAGCAGCCGACTTGATAAAAGAAGCTTATGGCAAAGGCAGGAAAGTATTGTTATGCGGCAACGGAGGCAGCGCAGCCGACAGCCAGCATATTGCAACAGAATTAATGGTGCGGCTCAGTCATCATATCGAAAGACCCGCTTTGCCCGCGGTTGCGTTGACTACCGATTCGTCGAATTTGACGGCGGGCGGAAACGATATCGGTTTCGAAAATATTTTTGCGCGTAATGTGGAAGGACTCGGCAGCGAGGGAGATATTCTTATTGCAATTTCAACGAGCGGCAATTCCGTTAATGTTATCAAAGCAGTGGATATGGCAAAGAAAAAAGGACTGAAATCGATCGGTCTGCTCGGAGGAAGCGGCGGCAAATTAAAATCGCTGGTCGACACAGCGATTGTCGTCCCTTCGGATAATGTTCAAAGGATTCAGGAAGGGCATATTACAATCGCGCATATAATCTGCGAAATTGTAGAAAACGAATTATTCGGGTAGGAATATCATTCGATTAGCTCGCCTTCTTCAAACAACTGTTCGCCGATTAGATTGCCTTCGGGATCGTAAGTAAAAACTTTCCCGTTAATCATGTTGTCTTTGTAAGTAATAAAATCTGCGAGCGTTCCGCCGGGGTGATAATATTTGGAAATGCCCTGCCGTATGCCGTCTTTGAAATGTTCTTCGGCTTTTATATCTCCGTTTTTGTAGAATGTTTTCACGTCGCCGGAGAGTCTGTCGTTTTTATAAAACATAACGCTTTTTAATTCTCCGGTGGAATAATATGTTTTGGCTTCGCCCTCGCGAATTCCGTTTACGTAATTAATCTCGGCTTTTTTAACGCCGTCTTCATCGAATAAAACTGCGATGCCGTTTTTCATTCCGAAGTTGAAATTAACTGTCTCTTTCAAAATGCCGCCGTCGTAATAAAACCTCGCTTCGCCTTCCGGCTGACCGGAGTTGTAATAGATTTCTTCTTTTATAAATCCGGAATCGTAAAAACGGAGAATCTTTCCGTCGAGTTTGCCTTCTTTGAAATTAAGCATAGCCCGGAGCGCGCCGTTGTCGTAATATTCCGAAAAACTTTCTTCGATTTTGTCGAACTTACCGCCCACGTCGTATCTTACGCGTTTTACAATTTGTCCGTTGTAGTAAGTGTCGATTACTTTTATGGAGCCGTCTGGATAATAAAAATAAGAATTTCCGTCGAGCCGGTCGTTTTTATAGTTGGCTTCGAGGGCAATCACCCCGAAGTCGTAATAAACTCGGCTGATTCCTTCGAGTTTGTCGTCCACGTAATTCCTCTCGACTTCGAGCTGCCCGTTTTCGTAAAATATTTTGGAGACGCCGTTCAATTTTCCGTTCTTGTAGCTCCAGATGCCCTGAACCGCGCCGCTTTTGTAATAAGTTTTACTGAAACCTTCCAGCTTGTCGTTTACATAATTAGGTTCCGCCCACAATTCTCCCGTCTCGTAGTACCATCGTGAAATTCCTTCCAGCTTGCCGTTGACGTAATTCCATTCCATGCTCTTCGTTCCGTCTTCGAAATACCAAACGGAAATTCCTTCTTCGAGACCGTTTTTGAAATACCATTCTTTCCATAACTGACCGCTCTCGTAATATTCACGGTAGACGCCTTCTTTTTTTCCGTCGACGTAATATCCTTCGGATTTAATCCGTCCGTTTTCATAGTATTCTTTTCTGAGTTCGGGTTTTGTTTGTCCGTAAAAGATTGTCGCAATAAAGAAGAAGAATATTATTTTTATTAATTTGCGCTTCATAATCGGAGTCAAATTTGTCGGGACAAATATAAAGCTAATAAAATTAAATAGGTAATAAGCATGCACGTTGTTAAAAGGATAATACGATTTTACGATTCGGACCCCGCCGGAGTTTTATTCTTCGGAAATTTGTTCGGATATTTTCACTCAGCATACGAGGATTTTTTGGCAAGCAGTCATTTGAAGGAATATTTTACGGGAGAGAGAATCCTGCTGCCTGTAATTCATTCCGAAGCCGATTTTCATAAACCGTTAAGACCGTTCGATACGGTAACCATAAACTTAAGCGTAGCGAACATAAAAGAATCTTCTTACGAAATAAACTACGAAGTTTATAACGAAAGGGAGGAGCTGGCGGCAAAGGGACGCACCGTTCATGTAGCTGTCGACGCCGATTTTAAGAAGATTAAAATTCCCGACGACCTTCGACAATTGCTTGAATTACACTTGATTCAATAGCTTAAATAATTTCTCCGGATTAATTTTTCCCATTTCGTTCCTGGGAATTTTAGGAAGGAAGTAAATTTTTTTCGGAATTTTGAACGACGCGAGAAAAGATTTTAAATCTTCTTTAATATTTGCTTCCGATATTTCATAGTTTTTCCCGACAACCACTGCGGCTGAAATCCGGCTGCCCCATTTTTCATCTTGCTCCGCAAACACATAAGCGTCGGAAATATATTCGAGTTTTGTCAATCCGTTTAATACGTCTGCCGAGCTAACGTTAACTCCCCCGGTTATAATTATATCGTCCCGGCGTCCTTCGACGTAAAGAAATCCTTCGTTGTCTAAAAATCCAATGTCGCCAGTACGAAAATATTCTTCGGTACGATAAGTTTCTTCCGGATAAAAAGTCCCGACAAAATTAGACGGCGATTTAATGCAAATTTCACCGCGCTCTCCTGGCGGCAGAAATTTGTCGTCTTGCATTATTGCGATTTGACACCCGGGCATTGGTCTGCCCGAGGAAGCGATTTTGTCTTTGTGTTTACGAGCTTCGAGCGCCGCTACCATTGAGCACGTTTCGGTGGATCCGTAAACCTTAACGATATTCCATCCGTATTCGAGAACTCTGTTCACTAATCGGGATTCGGCGGCGGCTCCGCCGAGGAAAACGGTTTTTGCAGCCGGTCGAATATTCTCGTCGATCAATATTTTTAATTGCGTAGGCACCAACGACAAAAAATCGAAAGTCTCTTCTTTCAGTAATTTTTTTGTATGTTCAAAAGACGGTTCCGGCATCAGCATAATTTTGTGCTTTAAGAGAAGAGCTCGGCAGAGTATCATAAAACCGCCGATGTGATAAAGCGGAAGAGACGCCAGCCAGCGGGATTCTTCGGCAGGATGGAAAAACTCCGAAAATGAGAGCGCGCTGTTGTATATTGTATCGAAAGTATGAATAATTCCTTTCGGTTTGCCGCTGCTTCCCGAAGTCAAAATAATCGCTGCGGGCTTTGACGAATCAAACGGCGCCGGCTTAATTTCTTCTCCGGTTTTATTGTGAAATATCGAATCAATCCGGATGGCGGGAATATCTTCTTCTGATTCAACGGCTTTATCGTCACAGAGAAGTAAATCGGGTTTGATATTCTTTATTAATTCGGCAGATTCTTTTTCGGCAAGCCGGTAATTGATTGGAATAACGACAGCTCCCGCATACCAAAGGGCGTTTACTATCAGGAAAAAATCCAATTGATTTTTCGATAATAGCGCAACTTTCGAACCTTCTTTTATGCCGATGGAATTTAAAGATCGGACAATATTTGTTACTCTTTCATTAATTTCCCCGTAAGTGTATTGCCGCCCTTCGTATTCAACGGCGATTGAGTCCGGAGAATTTCGGACTGCAGAAAGAAGCCAATGATTATTTTTCTTTGTCAATTTTCTTCTGTATCCGGGTTTCTATCGAGTTATATACTTTTTCAAAATTTCCTGATAAAGCGGAATAATCGAACCGGATTTTTCCGCTTTCGAGCGGAAAAGGATCGTAGAACGAAGTATCCGTCAAATCGTACACGTCGAGACCGTGGGCTGTTTCCATAGGAGCAAAAGAGGAAATAAACGCCAGGACGGATTTACCTAACGAGGTTTCGAATGCGGACGAGATTACGATTTGCTTATTTAGTTTACGGGCATAATCGATTAAATCGATAGTATTAAAAACGCCGAAACGAATCGAAGGTTTGACGACGATCTGTTTGACGTCGCTGTTACTAAGAATATTTAAAGTTTCGTCGAGAGAGGGTAAGGTTTGATCGAGGACAACGGAGATTTTGCTCTCCTTGGCTAATTTCAGGTTGTCCTCGAGGCTGTCTGCCGGGTCTTCTATATATTCGATATTGAAATCAGTTAATAAAGGGAGTCTTTCCAATGCTGTATGGTAATCCCACTTGCCGTTAATGTCGAGCCGAAGCGCTATAGAGTCGCCGTAATGAGAATCAATTCTTTTTAATAATTTCAAATCTTCTTCAAAATCTTTTCTTCCCGCTTTAATTTTAATAACGCCGAAACCCGCTTTTACTTTTTCCTCAATTTTTTTCAATGTCCCTTCTATATCGTCCAAATCGATAATCGCATTGACATTAATAATACGTTTACCTTGAAAGGGCTTAAAAAAGTTTTTTTGTTGTTTCAGAAGATAAAACAACAGCGGCTGTTCCAAAGCGTAGCGGAGCGTATCTTCGATGCAAATTTTTTTCAGATAATCGACGGCGTCAGCCGGCTGCGTGGGCAGCTCCCGAATGATTGAATTCAGACTGCTAATTATTTTTTCCGGATCCGAATCGTATGAGACGCTTGCTTCTCCGAAAGAAGCATAACTGTTGTCGATGTTGAATTTAATTATTAAAAAGTCTTTCTTGTCGAAAGAAGCGGATGCGTTTGAAAATCTTTTTTTGAATTTGAGCGTGTATTTAAAGTATTTATCTATACCGATTTTCATAAGAGTATACCCGCCGCAAACAGAATTCCGTAAATTGCGGAAAGTTTTGCGGTAAGTTCGAGAGTGCGATTTAATTCTTTCCCTTTTAAAGTAAAAATCATCCGGATTAATTTTATCGACAGCGGCAGACTCAACAAAGGCAAAAATACCGTAAGAGTATTTTTATACGTAAAGTATACAACGAACAGGACGGCATACGAAAGAATCATAAAAAAAACGTATTGATACCGGGTGAACTTTTCGCCCATTAATACAGCCAGTGTTTTCTTTCCGTTCATTCGGTCTTCTTCTCTGTCGCGATAATTATTGACGACGAGAATATTTGTAATCAAAGCTCCTACAGGCACGGAAGCCCAGAATGCAAAAGGAGAAATTCGACCTGCCTGAACATAATATGTGCCCGTTGTGCCAACGAGTCCGAAAAACAGGAATACCGCTATATCCCCTAAACCGTTATAAGCCAATGGCAGAGGTCCGGCGGTATATGCAATTCCCGCCAGGATCGAAACAATACCGATAACCAATATTAGCCAGCCGCCGAGATAAACCAGATAAAGTCCCATCAGGAAACTGAGCCCGAATGTAAGCGCTACGGCAATCTTCATTTCGCGAACCGATATTAAACCGGAAGCGACCGCCCTTTGCGGACCTGTTCTATCTTTATTGTCGGCGCCGTGTAAATAATCGTAAAGGTCGTTGGCAAAGTTTGTGCCTATTTGAATTAAGAGAGAGCAGAGCAGCGTAAAAAGAGCCGCTGTGGGATTGAATACTCCGTCGTATACGGCAATTGAAGCGCCTACGAGAACGGGCACAACGGCAGCCGGTAATGTTTTGGGGCGGCTTGCAAGTATCCACGCGTCAAATTTCGATACGGCGGTAGAACTGTTCATAACTAAGGCACCCGCGGAAATTTTGAAAAATCCGGTTTTCTTTTTTCGTTGTATGCATTTTTGCCTTCCTGAGCTTCGTCGGTCATATAATAGAGCAGAGTGGCGTTGCCTGCCAATTCCTGAATTCCCGCTTGACCGTCGAGCTCGGCGTTAAATGCCGATTTAAGAAGGCGTATAGCCAGAGGACTTTTCTCGAGTATTTCTTTAGCCCATAGAACTCCTTCCTCTTCCAATTGTTCAACGGGAACAACTTTGTTTACCAATCCCATCTCGTAAGCTTCTTTAGCGTTATACTGACGGCAGAGGTACCATATTTCGCGCGCTTTTTTCTGTCCTACTATTCTTGCAAGATAACTGGCTCCGAATCCGCCGTCGAAACTTCCGACTTTCGGTCCGGTCTGTCCGAAGATTGCGTTGTCAGCCGCAATTGTCAGATCGCAAACTACGTGAAGAACGTGACCTCCTCCGATTGCATAACCCGCCACCAAAGCGATTACCGGTTTCGGAATGCTTCTTATTTGTTTTTGAACGTCGAGAATATTCAGTCGCGGAACTCCGTCGCTTCCGACGTAGCCTTTGTCGCCTCGTACCGATTGGTCCCCTCCCGAACAAAAAGCGTATTTTCCGTCTTTAGCGGGACCTTTGCCTGTAAGTAAAATAACGCCGATCGAAGAATCTTCGCGTGCGTCGTTGAAAGCGTCGTATAATTCTTTCGTGGTTTCGGGCCGGAATGCGTTCCTTTTTTCCGGACGGTTGATCGTTATTTTGGCAATGCCGTCCATCTTTTCGTAAATAATGTCCTGATAATCTTTGGCTTTTATCCAGTTGAATTTCATGATATTTTTCCGTTAATAATTTTTGATAAATATGAGTTGAGCAAATTTACAAAAACTTCGGGCTTTTCTAAATGCACGTTGTGTCCCGCTCCTTCCACGGTTTCGTGTCTCGAGTTACGGATCAGTTTATTCATTCTTCGGGATATTTCCGTGTACTTCCGGTCTCCGCTGCCGCTTATTAGCAGCACGGGAAAATCGATTCCGTTAAGTTTAGACCAGTAACTCGGCATTAAACCCGTACTGAATCCCACAAGGGAATTGGATAAACCCGTAACGCTGTTTTGCTTCCTTTGGTTCTTTATTTGTTCGAAATTATTGAGTTTTTTCAAACTTTCGAAAAGAGGCTGGTCGAACCAGTATTCCACGAAATTGTCGAGTCCGTTGCTTTTGATCTTTTCTGCAAGAAGAAAATCGTATTCCACTCTTTCTTTTTTCTCGTTGTAATCTTCCAATCCCGCCGTTGAACTTTCAAGAATAAGCGAGAGCACTTTGTTCGGATATTTTAAAGAATATGAAAGCGCCGCTCTGCCTCCCATGGAATAACCGCAGAGTATAAAATTGTTATAGTCCAGCTCTTTCATTAAAATGTCGATATGCTTTACAATTGTGCTGCATGTATAGATATTGGGATCGTCCGGCGAATCGGACATACCGTGCCCAATCAGGTCGATGGCTATCGGATAAAAGGAAGGATTCAGCTTATCCATAATAAATTCCCAGTCGCTCGAATTGCCCGTAAAACCGTGAATGAAAAGTACCGGAGTTTTCGAGACGCTTCTTCCTTTACCCGTAATATAATTAATATGGACGTTGTCTATTTTCAGCCTCATCGATTAAGAAGTCGATTTTCTCTGCCACGTTTTGCCAGATTTTCGATCTCAATTTTTTTGACTCGACGGCATCGGTTTTAACTTCGATTACAGTAAGACGGCGGCTGTCGACGGAAGCGTTCAAATGTTGGATAAATTTCGATTTGGAATTTGCCGTTAAAAATTTACCGCCGTAAGCTTCGACAAATTTACGAAAGTTTAAATTAAGAGGCGTAATAAAATTTTCCCTGCAGATTTTTTTATAGCGCGAAATCGGAAGCGATTCGAAAATTCCTCCTCCGTTATTGTTGATTAAAATAACAGTCAACGGAATTCCGAATTTCATTGAACTGTGGAGTCCGTTTAAATCGTGAAAGAACGCCAGGTCGCCCGTAATTAATAAAGCCGGCAATTTGGAGACGGCGGAAATTCCGAGCGCGGTCGAAGTAATTCCGTCGATACCGCTCGCGCCCCTGTTGCAATGCGTTGTTATTTTATTGACGCGAGTTGACGCAAAAAAATCGCTGTCGCGTATCGGTAGACTGTTCGATATCATTACGTCGCATTCGCCTTTGACGTTCTCGAATACAGTCTCGGGAATTAATCCTTCGAAAGATAATTTGCTCTTCTTGAAAAATGATTTTTTAATTTCGCCTGCGATATTGTTGAATTCAATAATTTTATTTAGCCAACGGCTGTCGGGACTGCCGCTCGAAATTTTTAGGGCTTTGACGCAAAAATCATACGGCTTCATATTCAAAATTGTTTTGGCGGTCAAGGAAGGATCGAACCGGTCGCCGTATTGATTAATCAGAATTTTTTTTGCCGCGGAATCCCTGTAAAAATGAAGAACAATATTCGAAGTCGGCGTGCCTCCGAACTGTAAAATAATTTCGGGTCGGAAGAACTCTTTGAATTTTTTTGAATGAAGCAGGGAAGTCAAATTTTCGATTATCATCTCTTTGTTGTGAGACCCGAATCGATAACCGGAGGCGGCGTCGGCATAAATCGGAAAGCCGAGCTTTTTCGACAAACGCGTTACCGCCTTAATAAATTTTACGTCGTAATTATTATAACCGAGAATAATCAAACCCCGCCTGGAACTTTTCAGGCTTTTGACGATTCCGTTGAACTCAGTCCTGTTGTATTTTAACGGTTTAGGACTCGGTAATTTTATTGCGGATAATTTAGAGATTAGCGAGCTGTCGATTTCATCGGTGTACGAATCGGGTTCGAAAGGTTTGGCAAACGGGAAGTTGACATGAACGGGACCTCGGTCCTTGTAATATGATGTTTCAAACAATTCGTCGGCGGTTTTTATTACAGAACTTAAACCGGAATATTTTACATTGGGAAGTCCCAAGTCCCTGAACAATCTGATGTGGTTGCGGAAAATATTATCCTGATTGATCGTTTGGTTTGCCCCTGTATTTCTTAGTTCGGGAGGTCGGTCGGCTGTACAAACAATCAAAGGAACGCGCTGGTAATAAGCTTCGATAATTGCCGGATAAATTTCAGCCACTGCGGTTCCGGATGTTACGACAACGGCGGTCGGATAGCCCGTTTTTTTTGCCATTCCGAGCGCGAAGAAAGCGGCTGAACGCTCGTCTACAATCTGGAATGTTTTTATTTTTTTTGAATTTGTGAAAGCCAAAGTTAGCGGAGTGCTTCGGGAGCCAGGCGAGATTGTAGCATACCGCACGCCTAATTTTTCAAGCCTTTTAACGAACAAATCACTCCAAAGAGTGTTCCGGTTTACAGATATTTTCATGAATAGAATAAGTTAAGTATTGGTTTTAATTTTAGTTCGGTCTCTTTGAATTCTTCCTCGCTGTCCGAGCCGTCGACAATACCGCATCCTGCGAACAGATATAAAAGTCTGTTTTTAATCAGTCCGGAACGTATCGATACCGTCAGTTCCGCATTCCCATTCGCGTCTTTCCAGCCTAAAATGCCCGAGTAAAGTCCGCGGTCGAATGTCTCTAAATTTTCGATTATCTCAAGCGCCCGTTCTTTTGGTAAACCGCATACTGCCGGAGTGGGGAAAAGTCTGTTTATCAATTCATCCGCGCCGGTGTTTTTATCGATTACAGCCGTCACAGGAGTCCATAAATGTTGTATGTTTCTCAATTTCTTTATCCTTGGCCGCGCAGGATGACTGATATCGGAAGCGTAATCTTTGATTTTATCTAATATATAAGAAAGCACGGCATTATGCTCGTATAAATTTTTCGAATCGTTTAATAAAAAATCCGCAATTTTGTCGTCTTCATTTTTATCTGTTGCGCGCTTAGCCGAACCGGCCAAAGCGTCGATCGATAATTTACTCTCTCGTATCGAGATAAATTTTTCGGGCGAAGCTCCGAAAAAAAGAGAACTATTCCGACGCCATAAATAAATATAACAGTCGGGATATCTCTCCTCCAAATTTAATATTATTTGAGAAACTTCCGCTTCTTTTTTTATCGGTTTTGCAAGATATCTTGCCAGAACAACTTTGTCGGCATAGCCTTTTTTTATTTGATCAAGAGCCGACTCAACTTGTATACGCCAGGCATAAAAGTTGACGCTGTCGGAAGGCAGATTTGTATCATTATCGTTCTGTACGGCAACGCCTGTTAGTTCTTTCAAACGGCGTAAAAGACGGGTTGAAATGTCGGGCGTTTTTAAAATTGCGTAATTTAAATTGGTTACGAGAAAGTATCTGTTTTGATTTTTCATTAAAATGAATTCGGGCACAAACCATTCTTCTGTTTTGTAGTCGTTCCACAAATCCGTCTTTTGAGGAATCGGGAACATTGCGCCGCCAAAGAAGGTGGGTATTCTTATGTCCAGATTGAATGCGTGTTTTGAAATTTTTCCTGTCGCGTTTTCGAATAAATTTCCGAATGCAAGGAAGGACTTATTTTCGAAAGGCGTATTAAAGTAAAACCAGGATTTGATATCTTTTATTTCTTGAAATAAAGATTTGTAACTGTTATGGTCTATTTCTTCTATGTAAGAATAGACTACATTATTATTATGCGAGCTTTTAATGTTTGAAGAATTAATAAATTCTAAAAAATTTTTATTGTTATATATCAAAGTTATGCTTAATTTTCTCATTGAAAAATACTAAAAAAATACTAATTTGGTACTAAAAGATATAGAAAAAAGAAAATTGAGGTGCGAAAAATTGATTTTCTTTTATCAATTAAATTTCATAAGTTATCACTCAGATGAAAGAAGTTCATAATAATAAATTGCTCAGAGGGATGGGGACCTGATTTTATCGTTCGTAATAATTAAACGAAGGAGTAAGTAATGGCATCAGAAAAAACAGAAGCAGCATTGAAACTGATTGAAAAACTGAACCGTACAGCCGATAAAATTCGAAAGGTCCAGGCAAAATACGTCTTCGAAAAAAAATTAACCGCGCCGCAGTTTGCGGTTCTTGAAATATTGAGTCGTACCGGTCCGGTGCCGCTGAAAAGAATCAGCGACGAAATGATGGTAACCGGCGCGAATATAACCTGCGTTGTCGACAACCTTGAAAAAGAAGGCTTCGTAAGGCGCGTTCACTCGAAAGAAGACAGAAGAGTTATATTGGGCGAGCTTACGCCCGAAGGCAGAAAAAAAGTCGAAGGTATTTTGCCTGAGTATACGGAAAGACTGGCTTCCCTCACTGCGGGACTAAGTGAAAGCGAGCAAAAACAATTAATCGCTCTTCTGGATAAATTATCGGTCTAATCGATATACGATCGAGAGCCATTCGCCCATCGATTTTTTATCGACAGGGCGGAATCCGACGCTTGTATAACGATTAATAATATCATTCTCATCAGCATTAAGGAGACCGGAAAGTATCGCTAATCCGGTCTTCTTAACTTTCTTTTTAATCTCGTCTGCTATTTCCATCAGTATATTTTTATTAATGTTCGCCAGAACGATATCGAACTGATCTTCGGCGATATCCGTAATTTCTCCGAGTATTATTTTAACTTTGTCTTGAACGCCGTTTAGCGATATGTTTTCGTTTCCGTTCAAATGACACCATTCGTCGTTATCGACTCCCACGGCTTTTGCGGCTCCTAATTTTACCGCGGCTATGGCGAGCACTCCCGTGCCTGTTCCAACGTCGAGTATCTTTGCGCCGGGCGTAACGTATTTTTCTGTCATTTCAATCATTAATCTGGTTGTCTGATGTTCGCCCGTCCCGAAAGACATTTTCGGATCTATTGTTATAACAATTTGATCCTTCCGGGGATTGTATTCCTTAAATGAAGGTTTAATCACAATTCTTTCCGTTACTTCAATTACCCGTACGTTCTTTTCGTATTCCTCGTTCCAGTTCTTGTTTTCAACATCCGATTCCGATATGTCGTAGCTTTCTATTAAATTGTTTCTGATAGCTTCGTTCAAAACTTTCTTGAAGTCCCCGATTGAAATCCGATTGGACGCATCGTAATAAATTATAAGCGAAGAGTCGGTCTCATTTATTCCTTCGATCGGAAGATTCCACATTAAACCGCTGATTAATTCGTAGTTGCGCGGTACGATGGTAAGAGTAATCTGTTTATATGTTTTCATTTTTGCCCCGTAAATTTTAACAAAAGTTCAATTATTTTTTCCTGATAATTTAAAGCTTCTTTTCGGTTGTCTATGAAATTCTGAAAAAAAACCGTTACCGCGAGCAAATGATTATTGCCGTCGCGAACGAATCCCGATAGATTGCTTACTCCGCTTAAGGTTCCGGTCTTTCCGCGGAAGCGTCTTTTTAATTCCGGCTTTGTCATTTTGTGTTTCAATGTGCCGTCGTAACCTGCAATGGGAAGCATATTATAGATTCTAACGAAAATGCCGGGTTCGTTGTAAAATAGATATCTCCACAGTTTGGATACAGTTTCCGTATTGATCAAATTGTAAAAGGATAAACCTGAGCCGTCCACAATTCTGTACTCTTCCTTATTCGTACCGATTAACGACATCAGACTGTCGATTAATTCGATTCCTTTCCCGGTTTTGTACGGGGGCTCGTTGCAGCATGAAGAAATTGCCTTTAAAACGGCTTCGGCGCATAGGTTATCGCTCTCCTTCAGCATACGCGTCAGTACCGTGTCAATGGGTCTTGCTATTTCAAAAAATTTTTTGTCGCAATTTTCGTGTTTATCGAATCCGGCATTGCCTCTGAAAGTTATGCCCCTCGTTTCAAGAAGCTCGATAAAACGACTCAGAGAAAATTTGTCGGGATTGTCGACGCTGACGTTAATGGTGTCGACGGTAAATCCGGAATTAATTGAGCCGTTCAATTTAATGATTATCGTATCGTTATGTGAGTATCGCCCGGGTTCGATTATGTTTACTCCGGATTCATCAAACATAAGATTCCCGATAATTCTGATATGCCGGCTTTCGGGAAGGGAACGGGATGAGATATTGCCGTTTGATTTTTCGACGATTACCGATACAGTGTTGCCGTTCAAATTGAAAGCGGAAACATAAGGCGCATAAGAGTACGGATCGTCGTCCCACATCCATCCTTTGCCCCATCTGCTTGTATCGAACGAGGTTACATCCGCATGGATATTCCCTTCAATTGATTTGACGCCTCTGTTTTTAATTTCGTCTATAAATTCCGACAATTCATTTTCCGAAAGGAGAGGGTCGCCTGAACACTTAATGAAAATGTCGCCTTTGAAAACCGAGTCTTCGAAAACGCCGTGAGCATGGAACTCCGTCGAAAATTTGAAATCCTCTTGGAAGAGCAGCGCTGCCGTAGCCGTAAAAAGTTTTGTAATCGACGCGGGTCTTAAAAGCAGTTTGTTGTTTCCGGAGTATAAATTAACGTTGTCCGTCAAGTCGTAAATATCGACAGCGGGAATTGTGTATGCGAAGAAAGGCTCGGATAATAATGAATCGAGCTTATGCCGGAGTTCGTTTTCTAATTTCTGCGGGAGTACTGTGGAACAGAATAGTGATATTAATAAAATTAGTTTTATTTTCACTTTGGCTTCTAAAAATATTCTCTTTCTCTGAATTCGACTCCGAGTTCTTCCGTGACGAATTCTTTGGCTCTTTCGGCGTCGACGCCGTTGATGCCCACAATCGACATTACAACTTTAGAATATTTTTTTGCCTTTCGGGCAAAGTCGAGCATTTCTGCGTGCATTTTGGGATCGACTCTCATTAATTTTGCGTATTGCTCGGGCTCGACCGAATTCAAACTTATCGATACTACGTCTATTAATCCTTCGAGCTCCGGAGTGATGTCGCGTTTGTTAATATAATTTCCGTGCCCGTCAGTGTTGAGGCGTGTTTTTCCTCCGTTTTCTTTAACATAACGCGCAATTTCCTTTACAACGTCCCATCTGATAGTAGGCTCTCCGTAACCGCAAAAAACTATTTCTTTATATTGTTTCGGGTCGCCAATTTCTTTAATGTAAACGTCGGCGTCGGGTTCTTCGGATTTCTTCATCTTCAGATTGTAACCGTTGATTACCGCGTCGCCTTTCCTGTCGCAAAAGACACAATCGGCATTGCACCGGTTTGTTACGTTAACATAGAGCGAATTGCCGATTTTATACGTATAACTCAGATCGGGTTTCTTACCGATGCCGAAAAGTTTAAAAGCGTTATAGGAAGTGGTTCTCGCAACATCCTGGACGGTTATTTCGTGAAGCTCGGCAATTTTTTCCGCGATTAATCTTATATAAGAGGGCTCGTTTCTTTTGCCTCTGTGAGGAGCCGGCGTCATAAAAGGCGAGTCTGTCTCGAGAAGCATGTTTTCGACCGCAATCTTTTTGACAATATTTCTGAGTGTATTTGCTTTGCTGAACGTAATGTTGCCGGTAAACGAAACGAAGTGCCGCAGTTCAATTAATCGTCGAGCCTCTTCCAGACTTCCCGAATAACAATGGAACTGGGCTTTCAACGGAGTGTCTTTATATTTTTCTATTATAGCCATAATATCGCCGGAAGCTTCGCGGTTGTGAACGATAATGGGAAGCTTCAATTCGAGGGCAAGTTCTATTTGCGCTTCGAAGGCTTTAATTTGTTTTTCTTTGGGAGAAAAATCGTAATAATAATCGAGACCGATTTCGCCTATAGCCACTACTTTTTCATGTTTCGATAGGTCCCTCAGATTATCGATCAACGAATCGTCCCACTCGTTTGTATCATGCGGATGAATTCCTACCGACGCATAAATGAAGTCGTATTTATCCGCAAGTTCAATAGCCTGAGCAGCCGAAGCCAGATCCGTTGCCGGAACGAGTATATAATCGACTTCGGATTGACGGGCATTCCGGATAACTTCTTCGAGGTCGTCGTTAAAATTCGGATAGAATAAATGAGCGTGAGTATCTATAAACATTTTGATTTCCGTTTATTAAACAATTTCGCCGATAACCTGTCCGTAATCGCCCGCAGACTTAAGCAGATCGAGAGCTTTGTCGACGTCGTTTTTGTCCAGTATTGCTATCAGCCCGATTCCCATATTAAAAACGTGTCTCATCTCTTCGTCGTCGATATCGCCGGTTTTCTGTATAAGTTTGAATATCGGAGGAACTTCCCACGAGTTCCAGTCAATTTTAATTGAAAGACCTTCCGGAACGACTCTTTTGGTATTTCCGATTATTCCGCCGCCGGTAATATGGGAAAAAGCGGCAACGTTCAAATTTTCTTTCAGTATATTAATCGATTTTAAATACGATTTATGAATTTTAAGAAGTTCGTCGCCGAGAGAGTTTTCCAATTCGTCGAATTTATCTTCGGGTTTGAACTTATCGAAGAGCGCTTTGCGCGCAAGCGAGTATCCGTTCGTATGTAATCCTGTCGACGGCAATCCGATTAACGCGTCTCCTTTTTTAACTTTCGAACCGTCGATTATTTTATCCTTTTCCACAATGCCAACTATAGTTCCCGATACGTCATACTCGTCCGGGGCATAGAGTCCGGGCATTTCGGCTGTTTCGCCTCCGATAAGCGCCACTCCGTTTTCTTTGCAAGCAATCGAAAATCCTTTGATGATTTGTTCGGCTTTTTCGGGCTCGAGTTTTCCGAATGCCAGATAATCCATAAAATATTGAGGCTCGGCTCCGCAAACGGCAATGTCGTTAACGCAGTGGTTTACGAGATCCTGTCCGATAGTATCATGTCGGTTCATCTTGAAAGCGATTTTGATTTTTGTTCCCACTCCGTCGACGCTCGAAACGAGAACGGGATTTTTCCAGCGTTTAAGGTCAATTTGATAAAAAGCTCCGAAGTGCCCGATGCCGCTCAAAACGTTTTCGTTAAATGTCGACTTGGCGTATCCTTTTATTTTGTCGACGGTCTTTTCGCCGGCTTCGATATTGACTCCGGCGTCTTTGTAATTAACTGCCACTTTGAAAATCCCTGTTAATTTTATCTGCAAATATAAGCATTAAAAATGGAAACTTTCCTGTGTCTCGGTTTGTAACACGCAACGCCTGGTTAAAGTTTTTATCTAATCCTGTATAATTCTTTTAATTTTGGTATTTTTGCAGGTGCGATTTAAGATTATATGGTAAAGTTATGTCGGATTATCAGTTAAAAGACAGAGAAAAGGCAATACTGAGGTTTGTGATTCATCAGTTCATATTGACCGCAAATCCGGTCGGCTCGAGAAATATATCCAAAAAATACAATATCGGGCTGTCGCCTGCCACGATACGGAATATTATGGCCGACCTCGAAGAATTGGGATATTTGGATCATCCGCATACGTCCGCCGGGCGGGTTCCCACAGACAAAGGTTATCGAGTCTATGTCGATTCCCTGATGGAGCCGCCTTATCTCGACAGGAAAATGAAAGAGGTTATCGACGCCAATTTGAGCGCTCATTCTTCTTATGAAACGGACGATTTGCTCAAAATTACGACCGGCATTTTGAGTAATCTTACAGATCAGCTGGCAATGGTAACATATCCGAAGATCGAACAGGCAAAACTCGAGAGAATCCAGATTGTCCGTTTGTCGTCAACAAGAATTTTAGTGGTCGTTACCATTCAATCGGGTTTGATAAGAACCATAACTCTGGAACTCGACGCGGAAATAGACGAGGAAAATATCGAAACCGTTCAACTATATCTGAACGAAAGACTGAGCGGATTAAAGTTTTCCGAGATACGTTCTACTATTGCCGAAAGGATTAAAGATATCGACGAAACAAAATATAAGCCGATAGTCCGTGTTTTTCTCGATTCGGTAGATCGAATTTTTACAGACATCAGCGGCGATAAAGTAGTTGTAAAAGGCGCTAAGAATATTCTTAAGCAGCCGGAGTTTGCCGATCACGAACAATTCCAGAGCGTCATTGAACTTATTGAAAACAAAGACATCATTATACACGTTCTGGATAAAAAGCGGCAAACCCAAAAAGACGATCTGGTTATTTCGATCGGAAAAGAAAACCAGGACGAAAAACTGAGCGAATACAGCATGATTACCAAAGAGTATAAAATAGGAGACCTTGAGGGGACCGTTGGAATTATGGGACCCAAAAGAATGAACTATTCTAAAATAATCGCAGCCGTGGTTTATATTGCAAATCAATTAACCGAGGAGTTAACAAAACAGAGATGACTATGAAAAAGAAAGCTCATAAAAAGAGTAATGAAGAGGTTAAAATAAATCAGGAACAGGAACTAAAAGAAACCGGACAAAGTCAGAGTCCGGAAGAAATTGAAAATAAAGAAAGCGAAAAGGAGAAGGATATTATTAAGGAATTAAATGAGAAATTGGAGAAACTTGAAAAAGAGAATTCGGAATTAAAGGATACTCTTTTAAGAAAAGTAGCGGAATTCGAAAATTATAAAAGACGCACCGAGCAGGACCAGCTCAATATTATTAAATACGCCGCCGAACCTTTCATAAAGAATATACTGGCAGTCTACGACGACCTGGAACGTTCGTTGGGTCATATGAACGAAAACAATAATTACGAAGCGATGAAAAAAGGATTGGAGCTGGTTTTCGATAAGTTTACAAAAACCCTCGAAGCTCAGGGAGTTAAAAAAATAGAAGCAAAAGGACAGCCTTTCGACTTCGAAATGCACGAAGCTCTGATGCAGCAGCCTGTCGAAGGATTGCCCCCTCACACTGTAGTGGACGTAGTTGAGCCGGGCTATATGTATAAAGACAAAGTGATTCGTCATGCCAAGGTGATTGTAAGCGCGGATACTCCCGAAAATCAAAATAACGAGGAAGGACAATAATATGGCAAAGAGAGATTATTACGAAGTCCTGGGTGTGAGCAGGGACGCCTCGCAGGATGAAATTAAAAAAGCATATCGTAAATTGGCAATGCAATATCATCCCGACCGGAATCCCGGAGATAAGGAAGCCGAAGAAAAATTCAAGGAAGCCGCGGAAGCTTATGAAGTTTTAAGTAATGCCGAAAAAAGAGCCAAGTACGACCGTTTCGGACACGGCGGACTGAAAGGCGGACAGGACTTTCATGGATTTGACAACGTTAACGATATCTTCAGTCATTTTTCAGATATTTTCGGCGGCGCTTTTGGAGGCTCTTCTATATTCGATGATTTCTTCGGAGGCGCGTCTTCAAGAAGGTCGCAAAGACGCAGCGCCGGAACTCCCGGTTCCGACATTAAAATTAATCTGAAATTGACGCTCGAAGAAATTGCAAGAGGCACAACAAAAAAAATTAAACTCAAGAAATATATCAAATGCGACTCGTGCGGCGGTACCGGAGCAAAAGCCGGCACGGGACATAAAACCTGTACGGTATGCAACGGTAGCGGGGAAATTCGCCAGGTCTCCAAATCGATCTTCGGACAGTTCGTAAATATAACCACTTGTAATAATTGCGGAGGTACCGGTAAGATCGTAGCCGAACCGTGCGTCAAATGCTCCGGCGACGGTCGAGTCTATGGCGAAACTACAATTAAGGTTAATGTCCCGGCGGGCGTCCACGAAGGAAGTTATATGACTCTCCGCGGCGAAGGAAACGCCGGCAAAAACGGCGGTCCGGCAGGCGATATAATAGTTGTTTTCCAGGAACAGCCCCACGAATATTTTACGCGCGAAGGCGACGATGTAATTTACGAACTTACTATCAGCTTTCCGGAAGCTGTTCTCGGAACCGAAGTGGAAGTGCCTACGTTGACCGGAAGAGCAAAACTTAAAATCGAGCCGGGAATACAGCCGGGAAAATTCCTCCGTATGAGAGAAAAAGGTATTCAGCACCTCAACAGTCATGGAGCCGGCGACCAATTGGTGCGCATCAACATACACGTTCCCAAAAAAGTAAATGCAAAAGAAAAAGAACTCCTGAAAGAATTGATGAATATGCCGAATATTAAAGTGGATAATTAATGTTTGTATATTATTAGATTATAACTTAAATTTGGCTGTAACATTAGTTGAGGTGCGACATCGGGCTAATATATAATTTTACGCGCAAACTCGGATTTACAGAATCGGAAATCCGGGTTATTTTCTATTTGATTTTTTTTCTAATCGTCGGGGGCGTATTCAATTATTTTCTCAGGACTCACGGCAGTAAAGTCTTCCTTTACAATTACAAGCAAGACGACAGCTTATTTTTAAGCAGCGTGGAATTGGACGACCTGGTTCACGAATCAAAAATAATCGAAAATAATGTTGATATTAAACCGGAACTTTTAGATTTTAGGGAGACAAAAATTCGGGTTAATAACAATAACGCGGCAGAATCCGGGTTTATACCCGTTAATGTCAATAATGCGGGAATTGACGAACTCACGAAACTGCCGGGCATCGGTATTAAGACTGCCGAAGCTATTGTTCAATACCGGAATAAATTCGGCAAATTTAATTCGATCGAAGATTTGCTGAATGTAAAAGGTATTGGCAACTCAAAACTCGAGACGATAAAGGACAAAATTATTGTTAAATAAGAAGATTTATCGGAGGAATAATGTCTCACAAGTCTGAACCATGGTATATCCATGCAATTCTCTATGCGATTATAGCTGTGCTGGTCTTTGTATTAATAAAAGTGGCATATCTCGATCCGAAGGCTATTCTCGAACAGGAGCAATTCTATAAAAAGGAATCGCGACTTAGAATGTCGAATCTGAGATCGGCTGAAAGACTGTGGCACGAGAAGTATAACCGTTATACCGATTCGATTGACAGCCTTATGGCATTCCTGAAAAACGACCCTTCGGTTAAAGAAGCAATTGAAGGCGTCGACTCGATTACTGGAAGACCTACAAATCCGTTCCTCAATTTGAGCGACGGAAATCTCGTATGGGATTCGATTACTCATTCGCCCAAATCGGGCAAACCGTATCTGCTCCAGGTCGATACTTCCGTCTCGGTCGATACCGTTATTGATCGCAGAGGCAGAATTATTAATATCGACACGATCAGAATCATCGGTCAACGTTATTACATTGAATGCCCCGACGGTTACGGCACAATCGGAGACCTCAGAAGCGACGCTCTGCAAAATACTGCTTCGTGGGAATAATTTAAGTATTGAGTCGTTGTGTTTCAAAATCATGTAGGCATAAATTTAACTGAATCAAAACTGCAGTTAGTTGAAATTAGTTATAAAAACAATTCGTTCTTTCTGGAGAATATCGACCAGACGGCGCTAAGCAGACCGTTTAGAGCTTATTCAGGCGAAGATGAAAACTGGCAAAAAAAAACTCTCGATATTCTCCAGGATGCTTTTAATAAACTTTCGGTAAAGACAAACCTTACTTCCAAGTTCTCTTCGTTTACCCTCTCAAATTCCTTCTTTACTGTTTTCGAAATTCCATACGAACATTCGCTCACAAGAAAGGATTTGATGGAGCATATCAAATGGGAAATTTCCGTTTTGTATCCGGAAACGAATCCCGAGGATTTTCTCGTTCAGTATATCGAAGCCGATAAATCCGAAATCCGGAAAGAAAACAAATTGATTGTTTTTTTATTGAAGCGGCAATTGGCAAATTTGATAAAACAATTTTGTGTTCGCAACGGACTGACTTTGAAGTATATCGACAACGCTCACCTGTCGTCGCTTGCCTTTTTTTATCTTTCAAAAAATAAATTTATCGAGAAAATTACGTTCAGCTTTTATATCGAGCAGGATTATTCTTCGTTCATGGCGCTCGAAGGCGTCACTCCGTTCTATTTTGAAAAATATAACAATCAAAGCGATTTAATTGCGTCGGTCGAGAATACCGTCGGTATGCTTTCAAAATACGGAGTAGATTACGGCAAGGTCGATAATTTTGTAATAAGCGGGCAAAGCCTGACCGACGAGTTCATCAATAAATTCGGCGAAAAATTTCCCAGGGAAATTATTAAGATTAATCCCTTCGAATATTTCAAAACTACCGAACAGGTAACCAGGAATCCTCTTTATCTCTCGCAGCGCAATTCTTTTACCGCCGCCACGGGAATTGCAATAAGGATTGTCTGAATTATGAGAATTATATCCGGAAAATTCAAAGGCAGGACGATTAAATTCCCCAAATCGAAATTGGTTAGACCGACTACGGACAAAGTTAAGGAATCGATTTTTAATTACCTGAACAACATAATCGACTTCGAAGAAATAAAAGTGTGCGATATATACGCTGGTTCCGGTTCGCTCGGGCTCGAAGCATTGAGCCGTGGAGCCGCGCTGGCGCACTTCGTTGAAAAAGATTTTTTTGTTTCGAAAACGCTCAGGGAAAATATAGAATCGTTGGGAATTCAAGATAGAACGCAAATCTATCGTATGGACGCTCTCAGATTCTCAAGCCAAAACGATCACGAAACATACGACTTGATCTTAGCCGATCCGCCGTTTTTCAAAGACGATATCCATAAAGTTGTAAAAAAAATAATGACGAACGGATTTTTGTCAACATCAGGCATTATGATAGTTGAGCGCTCGATTCAAACATTCGATAAAGACAAAGCGGAATTCGAACGCGAGCCGATAAAAAAACTGGGCGACAGTTTAATCTATCAGTTCGATTTTCGGTGACTGGCATTTTTTTATTATAATTGAAATATCGATTTTATATTTGACGGAATGAATAATGGCAAAAGTAATTTATCCCGGCACTTTCGACCCCGTAACAAACGGACACATCGACATAGTAAAAAGAGCAAGCGAACTTTTCGACGAGGTAGTTGTAACCGTTGCGACAAATCCGATGAAAACGGCGCTCTTCTCGGTCGAGGAGCGATTGGAAATGTTGCGCGAAAGTTTGAAAGATTTTAAAAATGTCGAAGTGGATTCTTTTAACGGATTGGTTGTTGACCATGCAAAACAGGTGGGAGCAATCGGCATAATCAGGGGATTGAGGGCGGTGAGCGATTTCGAGTATGAATTTCAAATGGCTTTGATGAACCGCAAGCTCGCCGGAGATATAACTACGATTTTATTGATGCCGCATGATAAATACACTTATTTGAATTCCACTATCGTGCGAAACCTTGCGCAATTTCACGGAAACGTATCGGATTTTGTTCCTCCGTTCGTCGAGAAAAAATTGAAAGAAAAATTCGGTTACTGATTACATTTCTTTTTCGCCGTAAAGGATTCTTCCTTCAATAAACAATCCCGATTCAAGATGGCGTTTTCTGATGTAAACGACGCCGTCTTCGTTGTGAGGCTCTCCGTAAACAGTATGAACCGATTTCAAACCGCCCAGATATTTCCTTGCGTCGCACAGATAAACCAGATCGCCGGGATGAGCTTCCATTTTACGCATGTCTTTTTCAGAGAAATTTATTACGTCTTCGTTGTCGTCCGTAATCAATTTCCAGTGCACGAATGCCTTCTCGCCTTCGCGCTCGTTAAGTTTACCGCCTTTGAAAAATTCTTTGGCTTTGTGAATCGACCAAATCGTCAATCCGGTCGTTTGAGCCTCGGGGTCGTATTTAACGTAGTGCGTTGTAATTAACGCCACGAAGAACGACATAATCAACGACAGCGAGAAAAGAACTTCGACTGACGCAAAATCGAGACGTAAGAGCGTTACGAGTACGTCGGTAATAACAATAACCACGTTAAAAGCAATCATGCCGTAGACAATTAAATCGCGGCGCTTGTTTTTATAAATTCTCGTCGATAATTTTTGTAGTTGACGCTGAAATACCGTAACCAGAACGGCAAGCGCGCCGCAGACAATCAAATTGTATAGAGCGCTCATATATGTATAAGGATGAACCGGGTCGAACGGAGTGCCGTGCGCAATCGGGCGTATCAATTCATACGGGAAGCGGTTGCCCAACAACATTAGCGAAATGCCTCCTATGACTGTAGTTACTAATCCTGCAGGCGTATATTTTTTCCAGAAAGCTCCCAGGAAAATTGCAATCATAAGCGGCGGAGTTAATGTGGCGTGGAAAAATGCGTGCGCCTGATAAATTGTCGGATACGAAACGAATGCGTAAACTGCCAGAACTCCAAGGAAGGTAAATGCGACCGTCGAAAGTCTTGCCACAACCATTGCTCTCTTTTCGTCGAGTCGCTGCCCTTTATCGAGTTTTTTCAACCAGATTCTGAGCGGCTTATCCACGTCGTTTACGTAGATTGCAGATGCGGCGTTAACCAATGTGCTTACTGTCGACATCAATGCCGCTGCGATTGCTGCAACTACAAAACCGAAGACGCCCGGACCTGTCAATATATTTGATACTACAACAAAAATTGTGTCGGGATTAGTATTCGGAGGCAGTATATCCGGATTCATTACCGAGATTGCCTTGGCTACCCATCCGCCTCCGCCTACAACCACGGCGGAAATTGGCAGCATAAATAATATGTTTGCCGCCGCGGCTTTTCTGCCCTCGTGTACGTTTTTGGTAGCCATGAATCTCATTATCAGTCCCATATTCATAAACAGGAATCCAACCGAACCTGCAATCGCGTCTTCCCAGAAAATTCCGACGGAATTAAATTCGGCAGGCGAATTATACCCTGCAAACGGAAGTTTCCAGCTTGTGGGCAATAAATTCCAGAATGCGTCCCAGCCGCCGACAAATGAAATGCCGAGGAAGAATACGAGTAGACCCGCAAAAATCAACATCATTCCCTGAACCAAATCGGTAAAGATAACAGCCGTCTGTCCGCCGAAAGTTATGTACGCGCCGGTAATTACCGCGGTAACCCAAATCAATCCCATTAAAGTAATATGAAAGTTTATACCGAATATCGACATCGATTCGGGCATAAGAGGCAATATTGCTTTGCCCATTGTAAGAAAACCGATGCCTACATAACCCGTTAAGTAGAGAAGCTGAAGTATGGTGACCAGAAATCTGGCTGCGGGAGAAAATCTTCGTTCGAAATATTCGGGTATCGACCGGATTTTTGAATAGACAATTATCGGCAGCCATCCGAACATAAAAAGTGGCACGAAGAACCAATCGTTGATATACGACATCGACGAAGAAAATCCGTATTTGAAACCCATAGCGGAATATTTGATGAAACTGTGACTGCTAATGCCCGTTGCAACAATCGACATTGCGATAAGCCACCAGCTGAATCGCCTTCCGCCGAAGAAAAAATCGTTTGTGTCTTTATTATATTTGGCAAAATAAGTTCCGAAAAGAAGCATTGTTATCATATAGATAACAAGAACTATCCAGTCGGTTTGAGTACCGATATTTTTCATTATTTCCATATTATTCTCATAGATATAGTGCGGCAATTATTAGAAAGGCATGAAGCGCCATAAAATAGAAATATCCGAATATTAGAGCTTTCCACCAGAAGCGGTGGCGTTTTTGTCTCATGTCGAGAGCTTTGGATTTTCGGATGATAATTAAACCTATTAAAAAGAAGATGCCTCCTCCCACATAGAGGTAGATAAAAGGCAGCCAGGTGTTCATAAAATCGAGTTTCATATCCAAAACCTTTTTAAAATCGTCATTCAAGTTAGGACGCTCGGAAATTAATCGCAAATTAATTTTGGCATATCCGGTCGATTTCGAATTCTCCGAAGACAATAAAATCATTGCATTTAAGCTGATGTGTATCTAAATTAAGCTTCTAAAATTAATTTTTTTCTAAAAACGGAGGTTGTCTTATATGGCTATGATGGCACGGATGAGGAGTTTAGCTCCGTGGTTCATCCTAATGGTTGGCGGTATGTTTGTTCTGTTTATGGTAATATCTGATTCGCGAGTCCTTGAGTTTTTGGGGCAGCAATCGCAAAACGTAGGCTCGATTAACGGAGAAAGTATTTCCTACCAGGAATTTTCCAATATGGTCGAAAGAGCCCGTCAAAATCAGGAACAGGCTACCGGTCAGTCAATAGATGAAAACCAGATGGACTTTTTCAGAGACCAGGTGTGGGATGCTCTGGTAACTCAAAAATTAATCGACGAAAAAATTAAAGAATTTGGAATAGTTGTCACGGATGATGAAGTAAGGGATGCTCTTCTGGGTCCGAATCCTCCCGCGGAACTGAGACAACAATTTACCGATTCGACGGGTAATTTCAACAGGCAATTGTACGAACAGGCAATGAGAGACCCGCGTAATAAAGAAATCGTCCTCTATTATGAAGATTTAATCAGAGAACAACTCAAACAACGCAAACTGCAGGAATATCTCTTTGCTTCGGTTATAGTTAGCGAAGAGGAAATTAAAGACGCTTTCATTAAACAAAACATTAAAATGAAAGCCGATTATATTCAGTTGAATCCGAATATAATTCCCGATAAAGACGTTAACGTAACGGACGAAGAACTTAGAGAATATTACGAGAAGAATAAAAAAGATTTCAAAGTCGAACCCGCCAGGAAAATTAAATACGTTCTTTTCCGCAGGGTTCCTTCAAAACAGGATTCACTCGGAATAAAAAATAATCTCGAAGCAATCGTAGCTAAATTGAAAGACGATACGGCTTCTTTCAAATCTTACGTGGAAATTTACTCCGACGTACCTTATTCCAAAGATACCGTATCTTTAACCGCAATTCCTGCCGAAGCTCAGGACCTGGTTTATAACAGCAATGTCGGAGATATTATCGGACCTGTAGCTACAAGTCAGGGATACATTGTTTACCGTATCGTTGGCAAAGTAAGCAGCAAAAGTCCCGTCGTAAAGGCTTCGCATATTCTTGTCCGTTCCACGGCGAACGACAGCGAAGACTTAAAAAAGGCAAACGAAATTTATAACCAGTTGATGAACGGCGCCGATTTTGCCGCTCTGGCAAAGGAAAAATCCCAGGATCCCGGCAGCGCTTCCCGCGGCGGCGATCTGGGCTGGTTCGGCAAAGGTCAAATGGTTAAAGAATTCGAAGACGCCTGCTTCAACGGTCAGGTAGGCGTAGTTCAAAAACCGGTTAAAACCAATTACGGCTATCACATTATTAAAGTAACCGGAAAAACAAATACGGAATACGTAATCGAAAAAATAGTCAACCGAATTCAGATGTCGGCTTCGTCGTTAGACGATTTATACCAGAGCGCATCCGATTTCTCTTACATCGCGAAAGAAAACGGTTTCGAATCGGAAGCCGAATTGATGCATTATAACGTAGTCGAAACGCCGCCTTTCTATGAAGGCAGCCAGTTCATACCCGGACTCGGCGGCAATAAAGCGCTGGTTAAATGGGCGTTCGAAAACGGAGTTGGCGAAATTAGCGATGTATTCAAAGTTCCCGCCGGCTACGTGGTTGCGATGGTTTCCGACAAAATTAAAGCGGGATTTAAAGAATTCGACGAAGTTAAAGACGTAATTCGCAATAGAGTTTTGCGCGAAAAGAAATTCGAAAAAGCTATGTCGATCGCAGAAAAAATCCGGGCTCGTCTGGGCGACAACGGCAACCCTGAAGTCGCTATGGAAGTATGGGGCGGCGTTCGTATTGATACTACGGGCGAATTTACCGCTGCGTCTACAATTCCGAGATTGGGACAGGAATTTGCTTTTACCGATTATTGCTTAAAAGGCGAACTTAACAAATGGTCGAATCCGGTCAAAGGCAACAACGGAGTTTATCTGATTAACGTCAGATACAGAACCAAATTTGTGCCCGAAACATATCAACTCCAAAAAACCGGGCTTGCGACACAACTTCTTAACAGAAAGAAAAATACTCTTTTGACTCAGTGGATTCAAAAACTCAAAGACGAAGCCGATATAGTCGATAATCGTCATCTCTTTTACAGGTAATTTAATCGAGGGGCTTACGCCCCTCTTTTTTTATCCTTTCTATTTTTTTCTCAATGATTTATCTTTAATCCCGATGAAACGGCTGTTAATCATATGCTTAGTGTCGGTTGCCTCCCTTAACGCGCAGATTTCCGAAATTTCACTGACGGGCAATTATACCACATCTTCAAAATTGTTTTTACACCCGGAATCTTCGAACCTTGATATGAAATATGTTTATGAAGAGTTAAACGATATTTACAGTTTGTCGGGGGAAATTCGTTATTACCTGTCGGAATCGATCGAGACGGCTTTGGCGTTCGAAATGATACGCAAAACAATAATAAGAGATGATTTTAATCTTAACGGGACCGCAATATCGATTGAAGAAGGTTATAAATTATATCCGATTGATCTTAGCGTCTATTATCGGCTCCCGTTTTCGTCTGATAAATTTAAGTTTTTTATGGGCGGAGGCATTGGAGTTTATATCGGAAAGATGATCCGGAATGTGGTTAACGTTTCTACGGAAAACGACCGGTTCAATATCGATTTCGGTATTCAGGCTTCGCTGGGAATCGATTATTATATTAACGATAAGATCGCATTGCGAGGTCACATCCGTTTCCGCGATCCCGACATAAAATTGAAAAGCAGATATACCGGCGCTTTCGTGAATTACGAAGGGAAAAGCTATTTGCTCTATCCCGAAGCGTATACTACGAAGGTTAATGTCGACGGCATTACGTTCGGAATCGGAATTGTTGTGAACCTTGTCGGAATTATGCCGTTCTGATTCATTAACTATTTCTCGTAAGTTGCTTATATTTCGAACCAATAAATAAGCGTAAACGCAAGAATGGTTATTTATCTGACCGGTTTTATGACGAGCGGCAAAAGTACTGTGGGTCCTATCCTGGCCAACGTATTGGGACTCGATTTTTACGATCTCGACGAAGAGATTGTAAAACGGGAAGGTATGTCGATAGTCGATATATTCGAACAAAAAGGCGAAAGTTATTTCAGGAAAGTTGAAACGCGGCTCTTGAAAGAAATATCGAATAACGACAACGTTATAATATCGCTTGGCGGCGGTACGATTACAATAGATGAAAATCTGAAATTCATGAAAAAAAACGGTTTTATTGTTTATCTCAAAGTGGACAGCGAAACTCTCTATAAAAGATTGAAAAACAAAACCGACAGACCGCTTTTCAAAGACCTTGTGTTGAACAAAAACAGCAAGGAAGAATTTATCGAAAGGATCAATAATTTACTCGATAAAAGACGCCGTTACTACGAACAGGCGGATTTGATAATCGAGTGCGACTCGCGTCCGGTCGGTCTTACGGTTGACAGAATTGCTCAAAGTATTCAAAGGAAAATAAATGAAAAAAATTAACATAAAGGCTCCTTCGCGTAACTACGACGTTTACATCGGGAACAACGTAATTAAAAGGTATGCATCACAAATTAACTCGCTTGCCGGCAATAACGATTCGATTATTATAGTCGATACGAATGTCTACAGACTTCACAAAGATAAAATTGAGAGCCTGGTTAAAAGTCTGAACGGCGATGCAATCGTCTACAAATTCAAAGCGGATGAAAAAAATAAATCTTTAGACAGTTTGAAAAAAATATTCGATTTAATGCTGCGCAAAAATCTCGGAAGGAGTTCGTTTTTAATCGCAATAGGAGGAGGAATAACGGGCGATTTGGGAGGCTTTGCTGCTTCGGTATACGCCAGAGGAATCGGATATATTCATATTCCCACTACTTTGCTTGCCATGGTCGACAGCGCAATCGGGGGTAAAACCGGAATAAATTACGGTCATACGAAAAATATTATCGGAGCTTTTTATCAACCGGAGTCGGTGTTGATTGATACGGAATTTATTAAAACACTTCCGCGCGAAGAACTGCTTTGCGGACTCGGCGAAGTAATCAAATACGGCTTGTTGATCGGAGACGACTTTTTTGATTACGTCTCTAAAAATTATCATAAGGCTTTTGACTATAACGCCGCGTTCCTCAATAAAGCGATTACGGAATCGGTTTCGTTCAAAGGCAGCGCCGTCGAAAAAGACGAAAAAGAAAAAACCGGATTGAGAAAAATTCTGAATCTTGGTCATACATTCGCTCACGCAATTGAAGTGGAACAAAATCATAAAATCAAACACGGTCAGGCGGTAATTGCGGGAATTGCGTGCGCTTTGCACCTTTCGAATAAATTGGGATTGATGAACGATAAATATCTCGAGAAGTATCTATCGTTGATTGTTGAATTCGGAAACGAAATTAAATTAAGTAAATATAATCCCGAAACTCTCTATAAAATTATGTTCCGCGACAAAAAAAATAAAAAAGGCTCGATTAATTTTGTGCTGCTCGAAAAAGCGGGCAAACTTATTATCGACGCCGAAGCCGATAAACGCGACGTTCTTTACGCAATTAATAACGGACTTCAATATTTTGGCGTATAATCGTAAATGAAAAAAATTCTGGCAATATTTTTTATAGCAGTCGGGCTAATTTCGGCTGAAACCGAAAGGGAAACGCGCGCCGTATGGGTGGCTACGAATCATCGTCTCGACTGGCCTCCGGCAACTTACGATATCGACATTCAAAAAAACGCCTTGATTGAAATTTTCGATTCGATTAAAGCAAAAAGATTAAACACGGTTTACTTCCAGGTCAGGAGCAACGGAACGGTTTTATTCAATTCTTCGTACGACCCGCCGAGCCCTTACGTTTCGCCCGGATTTGACGTCCTGGAATTTGCTATCGGAGAAGCTCATAAGAGGGGACTCGAAATTCACGCCTGGATAAACGCCGTTCAGGTTTACGCGTCGAATTCTTTGCCTATGGATTCAAATCATATCGCCGTTCGAAAACCCGAATGGATTATAAGACATAAAGATGAAAACGGATTGTCGCTCTGGCTCGATATAGGGCGTCCGGAAGTCAGAAATTATATCAAGAATCTGGTAACGGAATTAATTGAAAAGTACGATGTCGACGGAATTCAGCTTGATTACATCAGATATCCGGGAAATAATATAGACGACGATTACTCTTATGCAAATTACGGCGGCGATGAAAATCGCGACGAATGGCGCAGAAACAATGTGACCGAATTAATCGAGTCGATTTACAAATCCGCAAAATCGATAAAGCCGTACGTAAAAGTGGGCGCCACTCCCATCGGAATCTACAGAAATCTGAAAGGAATGTACGGTTGGGAAGGTTATTCTCAGGTTTATCAGGATTCGCGTGAATGGCTCCGCAGAGGCATTCTCGATTATATTGCCCCGCAAGTCTACTGGTCTTTCGAAGACCAGACCGCATTCGATAAAATAGCGCGCGAATGGGTTGAAAATTCATTCGGTAAAAACGTAATTGTCGGAATAGCGGCTTACAAACCCGAAGTTAAAGCCGCAATCAATAAAATGGTCGAGTACTCGAAAAAAATAGGCGCCGACGGAATAGCATTTTTTAGATATTCCAACATTAAGGAAATCCGGATCGAATCATTTGCAAGTATTTCCATTCCTCAGAAAATCGAAGGCGCAAAAAGGGTTAACGATTTTCGGCTCTCGGCTTTTTCAGCAGAGCGCTCAATGAAATCCGGTTCGATAGAATTGAAATGGCAAAAGAGCGCAGGAGATTCGACTGACGTAAGATATTACGCCCTTTATTGCATGCCCGATTCTAATTCCGAATTAAGCAATGATTATTTAATTGATATCATTCCCGCGACAGAAAATTCCATGAAAGTGGAGATAAGCCGTTTGAAATTTCCTAAGTGTTATTTCGCAATTACGTCATTGAACAGATACTGGCAGGAGAGCAATCGCGACCTCCGTTTACCGTATATCGATTTCTTCGAAGGGCTTAAGGATATTCTGTCGTACGACTCGAAACCGTTGCTCGTAAAAGGCAAAGACGGTTCCGTCAAATTATTAATTTACGGCAAGGATAAGGAAACAATCGAAGTGGAATATAAATCGGAGAATAAATATCTGCTTAAAGAATATGCCCTGGAAACTGGCAAAAACATAATTGTGGAAAAAGAAGCTCCGGCGGAACTGAAACATGTTATTATCACATTCAAAAAATCGAATAAAAAAACCGAATTGAAATTTTAACTGAGTCTGACAATGGGAAAAAACAAATCCAAAAAGAGTAAAAATCAAAGCAAGACGATTAAGATTGTAGCCGCTCTGGCTGCGGTCGTTTTTTTGATCTATCTTTTAAATATACCCGGGCTTTTTATGAATGAAGAAAAAGGCAATCCGGAATTGAACCGGGCGTTGAAAAACAAAACGGCTTTTTCTTTCGTGAAAGAAGGCGAGCTTTCGTTTGTTAATGGCAAAGACGAACAGATTGTAAAGATCGACGTGGAAATAGCCGACGACGACATTCAACGCGCAACCGGTCTGATGTATCGCGAATATATGGCTGAAAATCAAGGAATGCTTTTCATCTTTCCGCATGAAACTCCTCAATCTTTCTGGATGAAAAACACTATACTGCCGCTCGATATGATATTTGCCGACGCCGAAGGGAAAATTGTTAAAATACACAAATATACAACGCCGTATTCGGAATCCTCGTATAGCTCTGGCAAACCCGCTAAATTCGTCGTTGAAGTAAACGCCGGTTTTACGGATAAGTACGGCATTAAGGAAGGCGATCGAATTGTCTGGCGGAGATTATAAACTGACTGCCCCGGTCGTTCGACCGGGACAGTAAAAAATATTACACAACGAACATACTGATATCGCCGGCTCCTTCGCGAATTATTTCGGGTTCTTCATCGCTCAGGTCGATTATGCTCGAAGGTTTTCCTTCGAGAGCGCCGACAGAAAGCATTAAGTCGATTTGATTGTTGAAAATCAATCGTATTTCTTCGGGGTCGTATAAAATTTCTCCCTTTCTGTTAGTAACGCTCGTGCTTATTATCGGATTGCCCAATTCCTTTGCCAGCATCAGAGCAACTTTATTGTCCGGAATTCTAATTCCGACTGTTTTTCTTTTTGTCCATAATTTTTTAGGCACTTCTTTTGCAGCCGGCAGCACGAATGTATAAGGTCCCGGCAGCAATTTTTTCATTGTCTTGTAAGCATAGTCCGATACTTTTGCGTATTTCGAAATATCTTTCAGGTCGGGACAAATGAAACTGAAGAGCTTGGTTCCGCTGTCCTGTTTTATGGTATAAATTCGTTCGAGAGCTTCCTGGTTGAAAATATCGCAGCCGATACCGTAAACAGTATCGGTGGGATAAATTATCACACCTCCTCTGCGTAATACGTCGACGGCTTTGTTGATGAATCTTTGCTGGGGCGTAATGGGATGCAATTCATAAAACTCCATTTGTCCTCCTTTTATCTGTTTGGATAGGGTTGATGCGGTTGATTATACGACGTCATTTCAACAAGCTTTAACTTACACCATAATGTTAGAAGTTATTTTCAAATTGTCAACAAAAAAAGATAAATTTCGATTCGAATTTTAAGAGGATGCAGAAATGTTTGGGAAAATACCCAAACCGGTAATTGTTCTCGGCGCAATCAGTTTCTTTACGGATTTTGCCAGCGAAATGCTCTATCCTGTAACGCCGCTTTTTTTGACCGCCGTACTCGGTTCTTCGATGGCTGTGGTCGGACTTATAGAAGGCTTGGCGGAAATAACCGCCGGACTGATGAAAGGATATTTCGGCGTCCTTTCGGATAAAACCGGAAAACGAAAGATTTTCGTGCAGGCGGGTTACGGTCTTTCCGGCGTTGTTAAGTCGCTCCCAGGAATTTTTCCGTATATATCTACTGTATTTGTTTCCCGTATAACCGACAGAATTGGCAAAGGTATCAGAACCTCGCCGAGGGACGCGCTGCTGGGCAGCTATTCGAACAAAAATAATTCCGGAACTGTTTTCGGTTTCCATCGTTCGATGGATACCCTGGGAGCCGTAGCGGGACCGTTGGCTGCAATTATTCTGCTTTATTTTTTCCCGGCAAATTATATTCTTATTTATCTTATCGCTTTTATTCCTTCTATGCTGGCTATAGTGTTTACGTTTTTTGTCAAAGAAGTTAAAACGCCGTCGGCTAAAAACGGAAGTAAAATAACGTTCCGGATGTTCTGGAAAACCGCTCCTGCAAATTACAAATTCGTGTTGTTAATGATAACTTTGTTTTCGATAGTTAACAGCAGCGACGTGTTTCTGATTTTACGCTCGCAGGATATTTCAAGGTCGGATACTCTTGCTATTGCTGGGTACGTTTTCTTTAATATAATCTATGCTTTGATGTCGTATCCGCTCGGAATGATTTCGGATAAAATAGGCAAGAAATATATTGTGTCCGCCGGACTGACGGTATTTTCAATTGTCTATTTGATATTTGCGTTATATCAGTCGATAATAATTATCTGGTTGTGCTTTGCTCTTTACGGCGTATACTCGGCTTCTACGGAAGGCATAATTAAGGCGTGGATCAACGATCTGGTTGACCCTTCATTTAAAGGCTCGGCTATCGGGTTGTTAAACGGGATGATGAGTATCGGGGTCTTGAGCGGATCGTTTTTTACGGGATTGCTCTGGGATGCTTACGGATTTCAATTGCCCTTTTTGATTTCTTCGGCGGTCAGTTTTATTGTGGCTGTAACGCTGCTCGTAAAAAAAATCTAATTATCGCGCTGGGTTCTGGATACCGAAATTATTCTGGGATTCGAGAAATGGATAAATTTCTTTGAAGCGAATGAAAAGAGCGCATAATAAAAACCGGTAATCAATATTGCAAAGACGAAGGATTTTAACTCGTCGCCCGGGAATAAAAACTTTAATGAATAAGCTGCAGTTAAACTGATTATAAAAACCAGAAGCGGAAGACCGTAAAGAAGAAAAACAGATTTGAGGATAGCCGACCCGCTGACGGCAATTTTAACTTTCTCGCCCGGCTCTGTTCCAAAAGGATCGCGAGCCACTACAATTTTCGTATCGCCGCCCCGCGGTTTGCAAATTAATCGCGCCGAACATTCCTCACATTCGGCGACGTTTTCCAGAATCACTTCGGAAAACTTGCCCAACGACCTGGAAACGATCCCTTCTTCAATTAATATTTCTTCTTTCATGTCAGTTCAGAGAAGCGGTTATTTTATTTCTCTCGATTTTTTTTATTGCCCGCGTTGAACACTTCTCGACAGGAATTTCAGCGGAATTCAATAACTCGTAATGTATTACCGCAAGGTTATCTATAATTTCTACGGCTCCGTTCGAATTTCGTGCGCAAATGCCGCATCCGATACATGCCGCGGAACAATTCTCTTTGGAAGTTTTCGGATCGTCGTGGCTTTTGCAATAGACGAATAAATCTCTTTCCGCGGGATGCATTTCGATTATACCGCGCGGGCAGGCTTGAGCGCATAATCCGCAGCCCTTGCAAAGTTCTTCGATTACGACAGGTAGTTTGTCTTCTCCCATATAAATTGCATTGAATTTGCAAGCGTCAACACAGTCTCCGCCGCCGAGACAACCGTAGCCGCATTTTTTGTCCCCGCCTGCAACGATGTCAGCCAAAGCGCAATTAGACGGTCCCGCGTAACGAACCTCTTTATTTTTAGCTTTGTCAGCGCCGCCGCAAAGGATACGCGGTAAAAGTTTTATTGCGTTGACGTCGTCGCTGCCTATAAGCTTTGCTATTTCCGCCGAAGATTCATCGTCGCATACCGGGCAGGAAGAAGGCGATAATTTTCCTTCGACTACTTTCACGGCAAAATCATAACATCCGGCATTGCCGCATGCGCCGCAGTTTGCATTGGGAAGAAGCTCGTTAATTTTTGCTATCAGAGGATTTTCTTCCACTCTCAATTTTTTGTCGGCAAATGCGAGTCCGCCGGCGAATATAAATCCGAGTCCTCCCATGGTAGCCAGAGCTATTATCAAAATCGAATCCATTATTCCCCCGCGATATATTTGTCGAAATTTAGAGATTTGTGAATCGTTCCCGTCGAATCGACCAAAACGGCTTCCGTATTTTCGAGCGAGTTTATTAATTTCAAAGCCTTTTCAATATCCATTACAAAAAGAGCCGTCGATAGGGCGTCTGCTGTCATTGCGTCAGGCGCAATTACTGTAATCGATTCATAATGACCTGCAGGCTTTCCCGTTACCGGATTGAAAATATGAGAAATTCTTTTGCCGTTTGAGTCGATATATTTTTCATAGTCGCCCGAAGTCGCCACTCCGAAGCCGTCGACTTTAATGACTGCCAGCAAATCATTCTGATTGCGCGGATGCCGAATACCGACTTTCCATTCCTTTCCTCTGGCAAATATTTCTCCGCCAACATTAATCAGATATTCTTTTATGCCGAAATTGGAGAGCAGATTGGCAATTCTGTCGGCTGCGTAGCCGGGAATGCACGAGTTGAAATTAATTTTTATGCCCGCAGGTTTGACGAGTATATTCGGTTCGCGTAAGGAGATATGCTTCCATCCGGAATTCGAAAGCGCTTTCTGAATTTCTTTTTCGGAAGGGATGCTATAATCGCCGTCTTCTTTATCGAAACCGTAAAGCAATCCGAGGTTTGCGACTGCGGGGTCAAACGCTCCGCCGGTCAACTTCCACAATTCTTCGCATCGTCTCATAACGTGAAATATTTCGCGGTCGATAAGAATTTCGTCTGCAACCGTATTGTTAATTTTCCACATCGGATTGCCTTCGATATAAGTAGAAAAGAGCGTATCGATCCTGCGCGCTTCTTCGAAAGCTGCCGTTATTGCTTTTTCCGCCGTTACTTCGTTTACGCCGCGCGCTTGTATTTCTATCGAGCTTCCCATTACGATGGAAGCGCGCCTGTATGTTGTGTCATCGGTACAGGCGGCAAGTATAATCAATATGAGAAGATATTTTTTCATTTCAAATCATTCCCGCAAAACCCATGAATGCCAGAGCAAGAAGTCCTGCTGTAATTAAAGTGATTGGAGCGCCTTTGAATGCTTCCGGTACGTCAGCCATTTCGAGCTCCTCGCGTATTCCTGCCATTATAACCAGAGCCATTGTGAATCCCGCGCCTGCGCCCAGTCCGAAAAATACGCTTTCCATAAAAGAATAATTTCTCATCGACAATAACAAAGCGAGACCCAATATAGCGCAATTTGTCGTTATTAGCGGCAGAAAAATTCCTAATGAGCGATAAATCGGCTGACTAACCTTTTTTATTACCATCTCCACAAATTGAACAAGCGAAGCAATTACCAATATGAACGAAGGTATCTGAAGAAATTCGAGATTGTAAGGAAGCAATATTTTGAAATAAAGAATCCAGCTTACTACCGAAGTAATAACCATCACGAAAGTAGTAGCCATTCCCATCGAAACGGAAGACGAAATTTTGTTTGAAACTCCGATGAAAGGGCAAATTCCCAGAAAGAGCGAAAGCACGAAATTATTAACAATTGCCGCCGAAATAAAAATAATCAAAAGTTCCATTAAGATTTACCCTCCCCGACAATTACTTTTCTTTCTTTGTATTTAGAAATGACGGAATCAATTTCGGACTTTTTCTTTTTATTCATATAACTGTTTGCCAATCCCATCATTAATCCGAGCGTAATAAAAGCTCCGGCAGGCAATATCATAATTAATAAAGGCTGGAATGATTCGGGCAATATTTGAAATCCGAATACGGTTCTGTTTCCCAATAATTCGCGAATGCTTCCCATCAAAGCGAGGGCAATTAAAAAACCCGCTCCGTTGCCTAAAGCGTCGAGCAGAGAACGCAACGGATTGTTTTTCGATGCAAAAGCTTCGGCTCTGCCGAGAATCAAACAGTTGACTACAATTAAAGGCACAAAAGGACCGAGCGCTTTGCTCAATTCGGGAAATTTTGCTTTCATTACCAGGTCGGCTATGGTTACGAATGTAGCTATTACAACTATATACGCCGCAATGCGTACTTGATTGGGAATCCATTTCCTGATTAGCGATATCAACAAACTCGAAAAAATTAGCACGAATGTAGTTGCCAGAGCCATTGCCACACCGTTGATTGCGGAGACAGTAACCGCAAGCGTTGGGCACATTCCGAGAACCTGTTTGAACGTCGGATTAATTTCCCATAATCCTTTGGTAAATTCTTTCCAGTATGATATTTGCTTTTTCATAGTTTATTCGATTGCTTTTCGATTCTTGCTTTTTGTAACGCTTCGTTAATAATAGCGCAAACCGATTTCGATGAAATAGTCGCTCCTGTAATCGCCTCTATTTCATTCGGCTTTTCCGGCGTTTTCCCTTTGACCCAATTAACGGAAGGCTGAGCGGATAAATTCTTGAATTGGTTTTTGAATTCTTCTTCGGTGATTCGGGAACCGAGTCCGGGAGTTTCGACTTGTTCCAGAATTTCGATTGCCGTTATTTTGTTCAAAGTTGTATCCGTTCCGATCATAAGTCTTATTTTTCCCTGAAATCCGTTGCCTTCGGATACAATAGAGTATCCGGCAGGAATGCCATCTTCGTCATAAACTTTATAGACCTCGCCGAAATCCGTTTCGATTTTTTTATAGGATTTGGCCTTGTTGTGCACAAAATAAATTGCCGCTTCGGTCTCGGCAATTCTGTTAGCCTCTATATGAGGAGCCGCCCAGTTCGAAACTCCGGATAAAACCGCTCCCGACGCCAAAGCAATTGAAGTAAGCGCGATAATCATTTTTATACTGTTATTCATTTTACCTCACCGAAAATTTTCGGGTGCGTCAATCTGTTGATAATCGGCACAAATGCGTTCATTATTAAAATGCCGTACATTACGCCTTCAGGTAATCCTCCGAAGAGTCGTATTACTACGATTATCAACGATATTAATAAACCGTAAATCCACATGCCAGCGGAAGTATAAGGAGAAGTTACCCAATCGGTAGCCATGAAGAATGCGCCCAATAAAAATCCGCCGCTGAAAAGATGAAACAGCGGACCCGGGTATTTGAGCGGATCGATAAACCAGAAAATCGAACCGAATAAAATCATTCCCAGTATCATTGACAACGGTATTCGCCAGTTGACGATTTTTATTACGATCAAAAATACGCCTCCGATGACGATAGCCAATGCCGATGTTTCACCAATAGAGCCGCCGACATTCCCGACGATCAAAGGTTCGATTCCCGTTATTATTTTGTCGAATTTGAAAGCAGCCAGCGGAGTGGCTGAAGTAACCGTGTCGACTGCAAAATTCGGTTTGCTCCAGGTTGTCATAGCGACGGGATAAGCCGCCTGAAGAAAAGCCCTTCCGATGAGCGCGGGATTGAAAATATTATAACCGAGCCCGCCGAATAATTCTTTCCCGATAATAATTGCGAACGCCGAACCGATAGCGGCTGCTGTCAATGAAAAATTAGGCGGTAGTATTAAACCGAGCAGCAAGCCCGTTAAAAAAGCGCTCCCGTCATACGCCGTAATTTCGGATTTCCTGATTTGTTTGACGATAATCTCGGAGAGAACCGCTGCGGCGCAGCTAACGCCTATTACTGCCAATTGATAAATTCCGAAAAAAACAACCGCCGAAATTACAGCCGGCAGCAACGATAAACTTACCAGCCACATTACCTGTTGGGTTGTAAATCTGGAGTGAACGTGCGGCGAGCTGCTCAGTTCTAATCCTGACATTACATTAACCGTTTGATTTGCCGAACCGGACATAGATTTATCTTTTTTAATTTGTTTTTTGTTTTAATAATGCCGAAGATTTCCGTTTGCCGAACCGGACCCATTGCACGAGAGGAATGCCGGCAGGGCAGTTATAAGCGCATGTACCGCATTCCATGCACGATAGTATTCCAATATCAATCGCTTCTTCAAATTTGTTGAACCTTGCAAATTTATAAAGCCGCGTGGGCGCCAGATTTAGCGGACAAACGGATAAACATCTGCCGCAATTTAAGCAGTTGCTTTCTTTTGTCGTTGAAGTTTCCTTCTCAGTAAGAACCAATATTCCGGAAGCGGCTTTTGTAACCGGAGAATTCAAATCAAATTGCGCGAATCCCATCATGGGTCCGCCTGCAATAATTTTTTTCGCGTTATCTTTAACTCCGCCGCAGTAATCGATAATGTTTTTCAATGGCGTCCCTACAGGAACAATAAGATTTTTAGGCTCTTTTATGCCGAGTCCCGAAACGGTTATGAAAGCATGAGTTTGCGGTTTCCCTTTTACGACTGCATTGTAAACGGATACGGCTGTGCCCACATTTTGAATAATACACCCGACGTCGAAAGGCAGTTTGCCGGGAGGCGTTTCTCTTCCAGTGACGGCTTTTATCAACATCTTTTCGGCGCCCTGGGGATATTTTGTTTTAAGCGTTTTTAATAAGATATTTTCTTCTTTATTTAAATAAGTCTTCAATTGTTTTATGGCTTCCGGTTTATTGTCTTCGATTCCAATAATTCCCGTTGAAACGCCCGTAGCTTTGAGGATAAGTTTCAGACCGGCAATTACTTCCTCGGTCTTTTCGATAAGGAGACGATAGTCTCTTGTGAGATACGGCTCGCACTCGCAAGCGTTTAGAATAACGTAATCGATTTTTTTATCAGGAGGAGGGGATAATTTTACATAAGTAGGAAATGCGGCGCCGCCCTGTCCTACGATTCCCGCTTGCTTAACTCGTTCTATAATCTGCCCGCGGGCAATTGAATCGGGATTTAACGGTTCCATCGACTCTTCTTCTTCGGTGTCCGTGCGATTGATTACAACAGCATCCGACCGAGTTCCCGTTAACGTTAATAATGAAATTATTTTGTTAATTTTTCCGGAAACAGGAGAATGAACCGGAGCGGATATAAAACCGTCCGCTTCGGCAATCGTCTCGCCTTTTTTAACGGCGTCGCCCTTCTTTTTCAACAATAACGCCTGTTTGCCGGCATGCTGGGAAAGCGGCAAAAAGATTTGGTCCGGAAGAGGTAAAAATTCGAATGGTTTTTCCGAGGTAAGTTCTTTCATCTCCGACGGATGAATCCCGCCCTTAAAAGTAGTCGGCATATCCTCCTCGTATATTGAATAAAACAATCCACATAAATTATGCCAGAGGGAATGCGAAAATTTCCAAAATAGAATCGATATATTAAGACTGGAATACAAAAGTAAAGCAGTTAATCGGAGTCTATATCTGCGATAATTTCAGGTTAAGAAAATGGTCTTCTCTTTTATAAGAATTGAATTCGAAATTATAAAACGACAGGTTCGTTATAATAGTCCGACATTTTCACATTTATTGGAGGTAATATTTCCGAGCTGATATTGAGTTCGCCCTGTCCGATATCTACGAGAAATAAAGATGAAGCTGTTCCGTCGACCGAGGCTCCCGCGTTAAGTATAACGATTCCTTTTCGTTCGTAGAGTCTCATATCGTGACTGTGTCCGTGCATGATAATGCGAACTCCGCTCCTTTTGAAAAGCGACAACAATTTCTTTTTGCCTCTCAGTTTCATCGTGTGACTTTCGATGCGGCTCCAAATTGAATTCTCCGAACTTTTGCCCGCTTCCGAGTTTTTGTAGAAGTGGTGATGTATAAGCACGATTTTCTCTTTGTTTCTAATCTCTTCGGCGGATAGAAGCATGTCGATTTCTTCGCGTTCCGATTTTTTCACTTTCCCGTTCGACGCAAAAGGGTTTTTCAGTTTGGAATAATAATTGACCGAATTGACGCCGATTAACGCTGTATCGTTGAAGATTTTTAAATAAGGAAATCGTTTCCCTTCGGTTATTGTTACGGTAGAATCGAAAAGATTTCTGAAATATTCGTAAAATATTTCCACTTTCAGATTGTAGTTCGTTTTTTCGCAGCGGGAAGGGAAATCGATTATGTCCGAAGCAAGTTCAACTCCTCCGAAAATATCGTGATTGCCGATTACAACGGAAACTTTGTCCGAATGAAACAGATCGTATTTTATTAATAGTTCTCTCAAATCGGCAAAATCCCTTTCGTTCGAATTGTCCGATATGTCGCCCGTTATTACAATATGGTCGGCAAGCTTACTGAGAGCAAACTCAATCAGTCTTTCGGTTTTTTCTAAGTTCCTTCTTCTGAATTTCCTGTTCAAATGAAGGTCGGATATATGAGCTATTTTCATAAAAAGGACAAATCTCTTTGAAGTAAATATAACGCTCGGATGTTAAGAAAGTTTTACCGTAATGTTAAGTAAAAATTAAGTATTCTTTTTGAAGCCTAAATGGAATTTGACTAAATTCGAGTGGGGAAATAATAAAATTGATGACTAAACAATTTGATAACGGTTATCTAACTTTTTCTTAACATTGAATAAAAATATTTTTAGCAGTTTTGTATTTTCTCAAATAAAGATAAATCAACATGAAAAAGAAAATACTCTTCATCGGCGGTTCTCTCAATCAAACTACAATGATGCACAAAATATCGAAGTATTTCGAAGATTACGATTGTTATTTTACTCCGTTTTACGACGACGGATATATCGGATGGTTCGCTTCGAAAGGGATTCTCGATTTTACGATTTTAGGCGGCAATTTCAAAAAAATGACGCTTGAATACCTCGAAAGCAATAATCTCAAAATCGATTACAAAGGCAAGCTGCACGATTACGATCTGGTTTATACATGCGCCGATTTAATCGTTCCTAGGAATATTAGAAACAAAAAATTGATTCTCGTTCAGGAAGGAATGACCGACCCAGAAAATTTCGCTTTTTATCTGGTAAAATATTTTAATTTTCCGCGGTGGATTGCAAGTACATCCACAATGGGCATGTCGAATCTTTACGATATTTTTTGCGTGGCTTCCGAAGGGTACAAAGAATTATTCGCGCGTAAAGGAGCCGACCCGAATAAAATTTTCGTAACCGGAATTCCGAACTTCGACAACGCGAAAGAGTTTTTGAATAACGATTTCCCTCATAAGAATTATGTGCTCGTAGCAACTTCCGACGCGAGGGAAACGTTCAAATACGAAAACAGAAAAAAGTTTATTAAAAAATGCGTGGAGATTGCAAACGGACGTCAGCTGATTTTCAAACTTCACCCTAATGAAAATGTCGAAAGGGCTACGCGCGAAATCAATAAATACGCTCCCGGCGCGCTCGTCTATCACAACGCAAATACAAATCATATGATTGCCAATTGCGACGCGCTGATTACAAAATACTCCTCGGTCGTCTATATCGGGCTGGCATTGGGAAAAGAAGTTTATTCGTCTTTCGACATTGAACAATTGAAAAGGCTGATGCCGATTCAAAACAACGGCACCTCGGCTGAAAGAATAGCTAAGCTGGGCATCCATTATCTCGAATCGCCCAGTAATTCATTAAATGAAATTCATCAGAACTTCGACTTGATTACGGCATGAAAATAGTCGCCGTCATACAGGCTCGAATGACTTCGACGCGCCTTCCCGGCAAAGTGATGCTGCCGGTTCTCGGAAAGCCCCTTCTTTCGAGAATGATAGAACGCGTGCAAAAGTCGACTATGACAGACGAAATTGTAATCGCTACTTCCAATCAAAAAGAAGACGACCCGATTGAAAAGTTTTGCAGGGAAATTAATGTTGAATGCTTTAGAGGTCATTTAACCGATCTTCTCGATCGGCATTACAAGGCGGGTTTGAAATACGGAGCGGACGCGGTGGTTAAAATTCCGTCGGACTGTCCTCTCATCGATCCTGCAATTATCGATAAAGTGCTGAAGTTCTTTTCCGAAGGCGATTACGATTACGCGAGCAATCTTCATCCGGCTACTTATCCCGACGGCAACGACGTCGAAATAATGTCGATCGAAGCTCTTGAAAAAGCCTGGCGCAATGCGAAAAAGGATTACGAACGCGAACACACTACGCCTTATTTCTGGGAAAATCCCCATCTGTTCAAACTCGGGAATGTAGTCTGGGAAACGGGGCTCAATTATTCTACATCGATGCGCTGGACGATCGATTACGAAGAAGACTATCTTTTTATAAAAAGAGTTTTCGAAGAGCTTTATCCCGCCAAACCCGGTTTCGGTTTGAATGATATTCTCGCATTGCTCGAACGAAAGCCCGAAATAAAAAAATTAAATGAAAAATATCTCGGCAGGTACTGGTACGAAAATCATCTCGACGAATTGAAAAACATCGAAGAATATAAATCGGCAATAAATAAAAAGACGGATTAATAAAACATGGCAAACAAAATAAGACTTGACAATGATTATCCGGTTATTGCAAAATCGGACGAACTCTACAACAGGGCGTTGGGATTAATTCCCTCCGTAACTCAAACGCTGGCTAAAGGTCCCACGCAATGGATTAACGGCGCGGCGCCGAAATATCTGGTTAAAGGGAAAGGTTCTCATGTGTGGGACGCGGACGGCAACGAGTATATTGATTATTTAATGGGAGTCGGACCGTTGTCGCTCGGCTATGCATATCCCCGCGTCGACGAAGCCATTAAAAAGCAGCTCGAAGACGGAATTACGTTTTCGATGATGCATCCTCTTGAAGTTGAAGTGGCGGAAATGATTCGAGACGTAATCCCGAACGCCGAATCCGTTAGATACAGTAAAACGGGCGCGGATGTTACGAGCGCCGCAGTACGGCTTGCGCGGGCGTATACGGGGAAAAACAAAATCCTCTGCTGCGGCTATCACGGCTGGCACGACTGGTACGTTTCCGTTACGGCGCGTAATTTTGGCATTCCGGAAGAAGTTCAGAAATTAACCTTCACTTTTGATTATAACAATATCGATTCTCTTAAGAATTCAATCGACGACGATACCGCCGCGGTTATACTCGAGCCGGTAGTCTTCCAGGAACCGAAAGACAATTTTTTGCATAAAGTAGCCGAGATTTGCAAAGAAAAAGGGATTGTTCTAATCTTCGACGAAATGTGGACGGGATTCCGTATGGCGCTCGGCGGCGCTCAGGAATATTTCGGAATAACTCCCGACCTGGCGACTTATTCTAAAGCGGTCGCAAACGGAATGCCGATTGCGATACTTACCGGGAAAAAAGAAATAATGAAACTTGCCGAAGATGATATCTTCTTCTACACTACATTCGGCGGCGAGGCTCTCTCGCTGGCAGCGGCTAAAGCCACTATAGAAGAAATGAAAGATAAAAATGTGATCCCGTTTCTCGATAAACAGGGCAGGAAGATAAAAGACGGTTACAACGAAATCGCTTCAAAACTCGGTCTCGATTCTACAAAAGCCGTGGGATACAACTGGCGTTCGATGGCTACGTTCGATCCGAAAGGAGGAGACCCGCTGCTGCAAAAATCTTTTGTGCAGCAGGAAATGATTAAACGCGGAGTGCTCTGGCAGGGATTTCACAATATCAGTTTTTCTCATACGGACGAGGATATCGACTATACTCTGCAGGCTCTGGAAGAATCGCTTGCTCTTCTTAAAAAAGCTATAGACGGGAACAATATCAAATCGCTTCTCAGAGGAAAGCCCGTAGAACCTGTTTTCAGAAAGACGGATAATTTTAATATGAAACCGGCTTCAAAAAAGTGAGCTAATAATGGAATTGTTTACGCTCGAAAATAAAATTGCAGTTGTTACTGGGGCGCTCGGTCTCCTCGGTATGGAACACTGCAAAGCTTTATCGTCAGCCGGCGCAACCGTTGTTGTTACCGATATCGACGAATCAAAGGCTACTGAATTTGCGCGGGAGCTTTCCGGCAATTCCGTAGGACTCGGAATGGATGTCGTCAAACCGGACTCCATTAAAAAAGCAAGAGATGTAATCCTTCAAAAATTCGGAAAGATTGACGTGCTCGTTAATAATGCGGCTATCAACGATATGTTCGAAAATCCGAAAGCCGCGGCGGAGGAATCCAAATTCGAAAATTACCCGCTGGAATTATGGCAAAAATCTCTCGACGTTAATCTTACTGGAGTTTTTCTAACTTCGCAGATACTCGGAACGCCGATGGCAGAAAGGGGCAAAGGAAGCATTATAAATATCGCTTCCACATACGGAATCGTTGCGCCGGATCAATCGCTCTATCGTAATAAAGAAGGAGTTCAATCGTTCCATAAACCCCCCGCATATTCGGCTACCAAAGGCGGAGTATTAATGTTTACCAGATACCTCGCCGCATATTGGGGGCACAGAGGAGTCCGCGTTAACGCTCTTAGTCCCGGCGGGGTTGAAAACAACCAGGACGATTTCTTTATTCAAAAATATTCTTCTAAAACGCCGCTCGGAAGAATGGCAAAACCCAACGATTATTGGGGCGCGTTGATTTTTCTTGCCAGCGACGCTTCGGAATATATGACAGGCGCAAATCTGGTGGTCGATGGCGGCTGGACTTGCTGGTAAAATTACATTACACTTTATAAGGAATTTAAAATGTCGAAAAAAAAGATTACTAAAAAAGAACTCTATAAAAAAGCGGCGAAAATTAAATTGGTTCTTACCGATGTCGACGGAGTATTAACCGATACGGGAGTTTATTATTCCGCAGAGGGCGAATTGATGAAACGTTTTTCGATTCGGGACGGAATGGGCGTCGAACGTCTCAGAAGTTTGGTCGACGTCGAAACGGGAATCGTTACTCGCGAAGATACGAACATTGTTAAAACGCGCGCCGAAAAACTAAAGATTAACGAGCTCCACATGGGAGTTATGGAAAAGGAAAAACTTCTGGACGACATTTTGAAAAGAAAAAATCTTACTAAAGACGAAGTGGCTTTTATAGGCGACGATACAAACGACTTAGGCATTATGAAATCGGTCGGACTTGCCGCCTGCCCTTCGGATGCCACGCGCTTTGCAAAAAAAGCAGCGGACGTTGTTTTGGAACATCCCGGCGGCAACGGCGCGTTCCGCGACCTTGCCGAACTGATTATTGAAGCCAAAACGAAAGCAACGAATAAGGGAAAGAAATGAGCGTGAAGGTGGGTAAAAAAATTATAGGCGAAGGCGAACCGGTTTATGTTATAGCCGAAATCGGAATTAATCACAACGGCTCGCTTGAACTCGCTAAAAAACTGATCGACGGAGCCGTCTTTGCAGGGTGCGACGCTGTAAAATTTCAAAAAAGGACGCCCGAATTGTGCGTTCCGAAAGACCAGTGGCATCTTGAACGCGATACGCCGTGGGGAAGAATTAGTTATATCGAATACCGTCATAAAGTGGAATTCGGCTACGACGAATACGCCGAGATTGACCGATATTGTAAGGCGAAAGGAATCGATTGGTTCGCTTCTGCGTGGGACGAGCAGGCTGTCGATTTCCTCGAAGAATTCGAACCGGTTATGTATAAGATTGCCTCGGCGTCGCTTACGGACGATAAATTGTTAGCAAGAATTAAATCGACCGGCAGACCGGTTATGCTTTCGACCGGAATGTCCACAATCGAAGAGGTCGACCGCGCGGTAAATTATCTTGGAAAGAATAATTTGCTTATTGCTCAGTCGACTTCGAGTTATCCCTGCAAACTGGAAGAATTGAATTTACGCGTTATCGGAACATACAAAAAAAGATATCCCGAAATTCCGATCGGATATTCTGGACACGAAACGGGATTGGCGCCTTCGCTCGCAGCCGTTGCATTGGGCGCGGTTTTTATTGAACGACACATTACGCTCGACAGAGCAATGTGGGGAACCGACCAGGCTGCCTCGGTAGAAATCGGCGGCATGTACAGATTGGTTAAAGACATACGCGATATCGAAAAAGCCTTAGGCGACGGCGTTAAAAGAGTTTACGAAAGCGAATTAAAAAGTAAAACAAAACTACGCAGGAGCGGATAATGAAACGTATAATCTATTTAACTCTCTTTTTATTCCTACCTCTTTATCTCATTGCCGGTCAATATGAAGTGGAATCGCCCTCAAAAAAGCTGAGAGTTTCAATAAGCGCAAACGATAATCTTACCTATTCGGTTTTTTATAACGATGAGATGATTATCAAGCCCTCCGTTATATCGATGACGCTCGACAGGGGAATATTGGGGAAACAACCGCAGGTGAAAAACAATTCGGTCAATTACGTCAATCGCGATTTGAAACCGGTCGTAAAACAAAAATACGCGGTAATTAAGGACGAGTTCAACGAGCTGCGGCTCGATTTCGAAAATAATTTTACTCTCTTTGTAAGAGTTTACGACGAAGGTTTCGGTTACAGAATATCGACGTCGTTTGAAGATTCTATTACGGTCAAAGAAGAAATTTTTGAGGCAAATTTTGCAAACGATTTCAAAGTCTATTTCCCGCAGGAAGAAAGTTTTATGTCCCATTCCGAACGTCTTTATAAATATCTTCCGTTAAGTGAAATTGACGAAAAAAGTTTTTGCTCGCTCCCGGCTTTGGTCGATCTGAATAATTCCGTTAAAGTAACTATTACAGAAGCAGATCTTTATGATTATGCGGGACTCTATCTCAGAGGCGCCAATTCTACCGTTCTGAAAGGATTGTTCCCTTACTATCCCGCCGAAACGGAAATGAAAAGCGACAGGGACGTTTATGTGACTAAACGTAAAGATTATATAGTGCGAACGAACGGGACCAGAAATTTTCCGTGGAGAGTGTTCGTAGTTACGGATAACGACGGCGCCTTAATCGAAAATACTATGGTCTATAAACTCGCTCAACCGCACGATCCTGAAATCGATTTCTCATGGATTAAACCCGGTAAAGTAGCGTGGGATTGGTGGAATGCAAACAATATTTATAAAGTCGATTTTAGAGCTGGAATCAATACGGCTACCTATAAATATTATATCGATTTTGCTTCTCAACACGGAATCGAATATGTGATACTCGACGAAGGATGGTACAAATTGGGAAATCTCCTGGAAGAAAGTCCCGGTATGGACGTAAAAGAAATTGTAGAATACGCTAAAGAAAAAAACGTCGGAATAATTCTGTGGGTAATCTGGAAAACGCTCGACGACCAGTTTGAAGAAGCAATGAATCTTTTTGAAAAACTCGGCGTCAAAGGAATTAAAGTCGACTTTATGCAAAGGGACGACGCCCGGATGGTCAATTACTATTATAAAGTGGCACGCGAAGCCGCCAAACGCAAACTGCTTGTCGATTTCCACGGCGCTTATAAACCCACCGGCTTATACAGGACTTATCCGAATGTGCTTACAAGCGAAGGAGTGTTGGGTCTCGAGCACAACAAATGGAGCGACGACGTAACTCCTGAACACAACATTACTATTCCGTTTATAAGAATGCTCGCAGGCCCGATGGATTATACTCCCGGGGCAATGAATAATGCCGTTAAAGGAAATTTCAGGGATATATTCACACAGCCGATGAGTCAGGGTACGAGATGCCATCAACTTGCCATGTACGTAATTTACGAAAGCCCGCTGCAAATGCTTGCGGACAGTCCTACAAATTATCTGCGTGAAAAAGAGTCGCTTGACTTTCTTTCGATTGTTCCGACAGTGTGGGACGACACAAAGGTTCTGGACGCTAAAGCAGGCGATTATGCCCTTGTAGCGAGAAGATCGGGCGATAAATGGTTTGTAGGAGCAATGACTGATTGGAACTCAAGAACTTTAAAACTCGATTTTTCGTTTCTGGATGAAGACAGGGATTATGAAATTACAATTTATCAGGACGGCATTAACGCCGACAGAAACGGCAACGATTATAAGATTGTAAGATCGACTGTTAGAAAGGGAGATATGATTGAAATTAATCTCGCTCCCGGCGGCGGATGGGCTGCAGTAATAGATTAAAAGTATAATTGCGCAATATGGAATTCGAATCGTATGAATTAATATCGTATGCGGTTATCATTTTAACCGCGGTTTTATTCGTTCTGCTCGAAAGGATATTTCCTTACAATAAAGGGCAGGAAGTGCTGCGCAAAGGATTCTTTGACGACCTGGCATTGTACACAATTGCGCAAAGTTACATTCTCGGTATTTTTATATTCACCGTTATTATTAAAGGTATCGACAATGCAACCGGCTTGTCGCGACTCGGTTTGTTTGACAATGTACCGATCTGGATTCAGTTAATCTTTTTTACCGTAACCCATGATTTTTATATTTATTGGATGCACAGGTGGCAGCATCGAAATAAATTTTTATGGCGGCTTCACGAGGCTCACCATTCTCCGGAAAAAGTCGATTGGCTTTCCGGATCGAGAAGCCATGCCTTCGAAATTCTTATTAATCAAACCGTGGAATTTATGCCGATAATACTGCTCGGCTCGCCCCCTGAGGTTGTCGCGTACAAAGGCATTATCAGCGCGGTTTGGGGAATGTATATCCATTCGAATCTGAATGTGCGAAGGGGTTGGCTGCAATACATTATTAACGGACCGGAAATGCACCGCTGGCATCACACTACCGGAAAAGGTAGAAACAGAAATTTCGCTACAAAACTTGCTGTTTGGGATTGGCTTTTCAATTCTGCTTTTTTACCCGGAGAGAAAGCCGAACAATACGGTTTGAAAACATTTTTTCCGGACAATTATTTCAAGCAGTTCCTTTTCGCTTTCAGACCATTTAAGAAAAAGAAAAACAGCCTGCTCGATAAAATACTTAGGTGAATATCGGCAGGCTGTGCGTTTAAAATTATAAACCCGGAATTTTTTTATCGCCGGGATACTCGACGGAAAATGTGTATCGTACTGTCTTTGTCTCTTCGGGTTCCAGTTTTAATTTCCACTCGAGAATTCCCGTTTGAGGATTGAAACTTGACCCTCCGCCGTCAATGAGTTCTACTTTAATATCCTCGTTCTTCGACACGGGTATATTGTCCTGTAATGTAATTTCAACGGGCGTCTGTTTCTTGTTGTTCAACGATAATTCGTAAGTAAATCTGCGCTCTACTTTTTTGCTTAGGAATTTACCTTCTTTATAATCCCTGATTAATTTTCTCATTGCAATTATGGATTGATCTCTTCCAGCCGAAATTTGCAGAGTGTCCGAAACCGTATTTGTTTCGATGTAGCTTTTTCCTATGTAACTGTTCTCGAGATATACGTTTGCTTCGCCGTCGAGTAAATCGAATTTTTTCCAGTCGATTAAATCGACAACCAGAAACGCATTTTCGTCGTGCTTCGGAACGGCGTAATATTTATACGAAGCTTCGGCTTCGAAATTGTTTATCAAAACCGAATGCGGTATGCCGTCGGACGGAATTGTGTAATTTAAAGCGGGCGTAAAATCGGTTGTTAATATGTTTTGTATCTGCCGGAAGGATTGAGTTACGGCTGCGTCGTAAAGAACGTCTTCCGATGCAACGGCTGCGGTTTCTCTTTTTAATTTTGGCGCAGCCCCGTAATAAACGGGCATATCGTAGAAATCGATCATCCAGGTATTCAATTCGGGTTTAATGTTGCTCCTTTGCGGATTTCGCGTGGATAGAATTATTTTAACGTTCGTCCAATCGATGCCGCTCTTCTGCCTTATATCCGCTTTGTACGAAATTATAGGAGGCGTTAGCAGATTGTTAATTCTTATGTCGTAATTGGGACTCCAGCTTGCGTCGTCGATCATGTACGAAACGTCGATTGAAACGGATTGAGCCGACGGCGAAAAAAGAACAATTTTCAAATCGTTGCGCGGGCGAGAATCTTTGAGATATTCGATTTGCTTTTTCAATTTTTCGATATCTCTTTTTATTGTTTCGTTATCTGCGTCGAGTTTCCTAATGGAGGCTTTAATTTCGGTCAGGCGTTCGCCGTAGTATTTTCCGAGCTTCCTAATATTGTCGATCAAACGCGAGGCGTCGCCCTCTTTTAATTCTTTGTTGGCAAGTATCAGTTCCCATTCCGCTTTCAGAATATCGGTCTTGTCGTTATTGACTTTTAATTTTTCTTCGAGGATTTTCAAAGAATCTTCAAGGCTTTTTATTCTTTCGTTGTTAACGTTACTTTTAAGGAAATTGATTTCTTTTGTAATCGAAAGGATTGATACGCTGCCGTCGATTTTAATATTTACGCTGCCCGGGTCGAAATTTGCGGCAAGTCCTTCCAGGAAAATTTCGTTCTCGCCTTTGTTTAATTTCAATGCGGCTGTATGTATCAGTTCCGCTCCGCGAACGTAAACTTTTACTTCTTTGAGATTTGCTTTGGCCGTTTCGGCGGGAAAGAGATTTGCGCTGTGGAATAACGTCAGTAATACAAATAAAAATCGTTTCATTTTTTTGCCTCTTCTATGTTGGTTCTTATACCCGGCTTTTTGACCGTCGGTTCCTCGATAATCGTCTTTATATTGAGCGGGTCTTTATTTATCTTTGTAAATCGATTTAATGCGTTGAAACGGTCAGAAAGCATGCAATGAAAAAGTTATTAATTGAATTTCTCAAAAAACATTTCAAGGAAATCGCCTCGAACTGGGCTGCCAAACTAAAACAACTTTTCAAAGATAAACTTTCGGATTCGCAAATAGAAACATTTACCGAAAGTTCTTTACTTACGTTTATTGACGTTCTGGAAGAAGGCGACTATAAAATAGCGGATTTGTATCTGATCGAAATATACACTCTCTGCTCGAATCTGAATATGAGTTTAATCGACGTCAGTCAGCTTTTCAGTCAGGGCAGATACGCGATCCTCAATATTATCGAAACGGAACTGACGGGTCCCAACGACCCGATAATACTTCTCGGATTTATCGACGAGATAATCGAGCAGCTTTACGCGCGGTATAGCATGCTCCATCAGGAAGCCAAAATGAACGAGTTGAAATACGACCGCGATCGTCTGGCTTCCAAACTCGAATTGAGCCAACAATACCTTAAGAATATACTTCACACTTCCGATTCGGCAATAATGATGGTGGACGAAAACGAAACATTCATTGCGTGGAATAAAGGCGCCGAACGAATCTTCGGATATACTGAAGAAGAGATTATCGGCAAACCGTCTTCATTTCTTTTGCCCGAAGGCGAAAAATATCAAAACGAATTGAAGGAAATTCAGGAAGAAGTTAAAGAAGGCGCTACAAAAATTCTCGAAACGGAGCGAAGAACCAAAGACGGCAAAATTCTGAGCGTTAAACTGAGCGTTTCCAAATTGCCCGGAAGCAACGGAGGTTATGCGGGAAGATCGATAATTATTAAAGATTTCACCGAATTTAAAAAACTGCAGGCTCAAATCGACCAGTCGGAAAAATTAGCCGTCATAGGTCAGCTGGCGGCGGGCGTCGCGCACGAAATCGGAAATCCGCTCGCATCGATATCGTCGCTCGTTCAAATTCTTCAGCGGAAAAGCAACGACCCGTTTTTCACGGAACAATTATCCAATATTAAAGAAAACATCGACAGAATTTCCAAGATCGTGAGGGAACTCGTCGACTTTTCGAGACCTCCGAGCTACGAAAAATCTATGAGCGACATTACGGATATTATTAAAACCGCGCTTGGAATAGTTAAATACGACAAGAGGGTTAAAAAAGTAAAATTCGAAACCGACTTAAAAGAGTCGCTGCCGAGGATTAACGTAGCTACCGATCAAATCCTGCAGGTCTTTGTAAATATATTGATTAACGCGCTCGACGCTATTGAAGGCAACGGCAGAATTACGGTTAAATCCGATTACGACAGGGAATTCATCTACGTCAGTTTTTCAGACGACGGCTGCGGTATGGACGAAAATACAGTCAAACAAATTTTCGACCCGTTCTTTACAACAAAAGAAGTGGGTAAAGGCACCGGACTCGGACTATCAGTCAGTTACGGTATTATTAAACAGTATAACGGAGAAATAACCGTCGAAAGTAAATTGAACGAAGGCAGTACTTTTACGGTTAAAATCCCGATCAAAGAAAACACGAAAAGTAATTTGAGGTAAAATTATGGCTGCCAGAATTTTAATTGCGGACGATGAAAAACCGATCAGAGATTCGTTAAAAATGGTCCTAGAAGACGAAGGTTATTCGACCGACGTTGTAGGCGACGGCGAAGAAGCTCTGGAAAAAATAAAATCGGATAAGTTCGACATCGTTATTACCGACATAAAAATGCCGAAACTCGACGGCATTCAATTGCTCGAACAGGCGTCGAAAATCTCTCCCGAAACATTTTTTGTGATAATGACCGCTTATGCCTCGGTCAACACCGCAATCGACGCATTGCGACAGGGCGCTTACGATTATCTGATTAAACCTGTTGAATTCGACGACCTGATTATCAGAATTAAAAGATTGCTCGAATACAAGAATCTCGCCTTTGAAAATAAATCCCTCAGACAACGCATTTCTACCGAAGCCGATTTTACAAATCTGATCGGAAAGAGCGAACCGATGCGAAAAGTCTTTTCGATTATTACGCAGGTCGCTCCTACAAACAGCAACGTTCTGATTATCGGTAAAAGCGGAACGGGAAAAGAACTGGTAGCGAAAGCGATTCATTACAACAGTAACAGAAGGGATAAAATGTTTCTGCCGATTAACTGCGGCGCCATTTCCGAAAACCTGATCGAAAGCGAATTGTTCGGACATAAAAAAGGCTCGTTTACTGGCGCGACCGAAGACAAACTCGGGCTTTTCAAAGTTGCCGACGGAGGAACTCTTTTCCTCGACGAAATCGGCGACCTGCCTTTGAATATGCAGGTAAAACTTCTGCGGGCGATTGAAGACAGAGCTTTTATTCCCGTCGGCGGGGTTAAACCGGTAAGCACCGACGTTAGAATTATTGCGGCTACAAATCAGAACTTGTACGAGAAAACAAAAACCGGAGAGTTCAGGGAAGACCTTTATTATCGTTTGAACGTAGTCGAAATAAATCTGCCCGCTTTGAGCGAAAGGAAAGAAGACATCCCGCTGCTTGTTAATCATTTTATCGAGAAGTACAGCAAGGAAATGGGAAAAAAGATAATCGGCACAGACAACGATACGATGCGTATTCTGTTGAATCACGAATGGCCCGGCGGCGTTAGAGAGCTCGAAAACGTAATCGAAAGAGCGATTATTTTCAGCAACAAGGAACTGATTACAGTCGAGAATTTGCCCGAATATCTGAAAGGCGTGCCGATGGCGCACGACTATCCCGACTCGCTCAAAGAAGCTATGCGAAGTTTCGAGCGCGAGCATATTCTTAAAGTGATGAAAAAATACGATTACAATAAAGACGAAGTCGCCAAAGCGCTCGAAATAGGACTTTCGTCTCTCTACAGAAAAATGGACGAATTGAATATCCCGACAAAATTGTCGCAAGAGGAAGATAATCTTTAATTAAACAGGAGTATGTTATGGAAAAAGATTTCGGTATTACCGGGTTTGTCGAAAACGAAAATTATCAATGGGAGAATGTCGGCGAAGGCGTTAAAAGAAAAATACTCGGATACGACAAAGACCTGATGCTCGTACTTGTTGAATTCGATAAAGGCGCCGTCGGGTATGCTCACAAGCATCCTCACAAACAAATTTCTTACATAGTAAAAGGCTCGTTCGAAGTCGAAATCGAAGGACAAAAAAAGGTTCTTAAAGCGGGCGACGTTTTCTTCGTTCAGCCGAATTTGAATCATTCGGTTGTCGCGCTCGAAGACAGCGCTTTGATCGACGTCTTCAATCCATACAGAGAAGATTTTATCAAACAATAAGGTCGAAAATGAAGAAATTTATTTTTGCAATTGCCATGCTTGTCGTTTCCTCGGCGGTATTCGCCCAGATTAAAATACCATATACTCATCATCAGTTACCGAACGGGCTGAATGTAATACTGCACGAAGACCATACGACGCCAACGGTTTCCGTCAATATCTGGTACCATGTAGGTTCCGGATACGAAAAGCCCGGTAGAACCGGGTTCGCGCATCTGTTCGAACATCTTATGTTCGAGGGTTCCAAGAACGTTCAAGAGGGCGAATTCGACAAACTGCTCGAAGCGGCGGGCGGGCAGAATAACGGCTCTACTACCGAAGACAGAACTAATTATTACGAAGACATTCCGTCGAACGCGCTTGAGCTTGCTCTCTTTTTGGAATCCGATCGAATGGGATATCTTCTCGACGCAATGACTCCCGAAAAAGTAAACGGGCAGAGAGAAGTGGTAAAAAACGAAAGAAGACAAAGTTACGAAAACAGACCTTACGGACTCGCATGGGAAACAATCTATAAAAATTTGTATCCGGAAGGACACCCTTATTCCTGGCCTGTGATCGGGTCGATGGCTGACCTCGACGCCGCTACTTACGACGACGTTGTCGACTTCTTTAAAACTTATTATACGCCGAACAACGCCTCGCTCGTTATAGCCGGCGATATTGATCCGGAAGAAACTTTGAAGCTGGTCGAAAAGTGGTTCGGAGAAATTCCGGCGGGCAAACCCGTTCCGCCGTTGAATCCGGCTGCGGCGGTATTGAACGAAAATAAATTCGTTACGCTCGAGGACAGAGTTCAACTGCCGCGACTCTATATGACGTGGATAACGCCCCCGCGTTTCTCGCCGGGTGACGCCGAAATGGACGTCCTGGCAAATATTCTGGCTGGCGGCAAAAATTCGAGATTGTATAAAAGACTGGTCTACGATCTCCAGATAGCGCAGGACGTGTCGGCGTTCCAGAGCTCGTCTAAATTATCCTCGCAGTTTTTTATTATAGCTACGGCTCGGGCGGGTCATAATCTGAATGAAATCAAATCGGCAATTGAAGAAGAAATTGAAAAACTGAAATCCGAAAACCCGTCCGAAAGAGAATTGCAGCGTGCGGTTAATCAGTACGAAGCTTCATTTCTGAGGAACCTGGAAAAGCCGGGAGGCTTCCGCGGAAAAGCCAATCAGTTGAACGAATACTTTTATTACGCAAATAATCCGGACTATGCCAATGAAGACTTTAACCGTTATAAAGCGCTAAGTACAGACGATTTGAAAAACGCAGCGCGTGTTTTCCTCAAGAAAAACGGAAAAGTAGTTTTGAGCATTGTACCTAAAGGAAAAACCGAACTGGCAGCGGACGAACAAGGGGAGGGAAAATAAGATGAAAAAGTTAATATTAATTTTCGTTTTGGTTTTAACGGCGTTGACTATCAACGCGCAAAAAGTCAAACCTCCGAAATTGCCGCCGCCAAAAGGATTGCAGCTTCCGGCAATTGAGGAATTCGCTCTTAAAAACGGCTTGAAAGTTTATCTGATGGAAAAACATCAGACGCCTCTTATACAATTAAATCTGGTTTTGAAAACCGGTTCTTTGAACGATCCCGAAGATAAGGAAGGATTAGCGGATATTGTATTCGACATGCTCGACGAAGGCGCCGGCGGTATGAATGCTCTTCAAATTGCGGACGAGATCGATTTCCTCGGCGCGAATCTGAATATCGGTTCTTCTCTCTTTACATCGAGTCTCAGTTTGAATGTGCCCGTCTCGAAAATTAACGACGCGCTCAAAATTTTCAGTAAGATTTTACTCGAACCGGATTTCCCCGAAGAGGAACTGGCAAGATTGAAAAAAGAACGCTTAACGACTTTAATACAAAGGCGCGACCAGCCGAATGCGATTGCCGGCGCCGCATTCAATAAATTGTTGTTCGGAAATCATCCTTACGGAAGACCTGAAATCGGCACGGAAAAATCGATTAAGAGTTTCACCCGGCAGGACGCAATCGATTATTACAATAAATATTTTACTCCCGGCAATTCTTTCATTGTAGCCGTCGGGGATATCGACAGATCGGAACTCGAAAAATTGTTGAATAAATATTTATCCGGATGGAATAAAAAAAGCGAAAGCAGTCTTAAAACCGAAGCGCCCCGGAACTCTAATCCGGGCAAAATTTTTCTGGTGGACAAACCTGGCGCGGCTCAATCTGTTATTTATATCGGAGACATTGCTCCTTCGCGCGCAACGCCGGATTATTATTCGATAAATGTAATGAATACAATACTCGGCGGCTCTTTCACGTCGCGGCTCAATAACAATTTGAGAGAGGAACACGGTTACACATACGGCGCGGGTTCCAGGTTCATATTCCGTCCCGTCGGAGGATTTTTTATAGCTTATTCATCGGTTCAAACCGACGTGACCGACAAAGCGTTGCAAGAATTCTTCAAAGAATTGAACGGCATACGCAAACCTATTCCGCCGGAAGAAATTGGCAGAGCGAAGAATTATGTCGCTCTCGGATATCCAAATAATTTCCAGACGGTTTCGGGAATAGCGGGCGAGCTGGAAGAATTGGTTTATTACAATTTGCCTAAAGATTATTTCAATAAGTATATCGATAATATTCTGTCGGTTAAAGACGAAGAAGTTAATGCGGCGGCGAAAAAATATATTAATCCCGGTAATATGATCGTTGTTGTAGTGGGAGATAAAAATCGAATCGCCGAAGGAATTAAAAAGCTGAATCTTGGAGAAGTTGTTGAAATGACTGTGGAAGACGTATTGGGTAAAGCGCCGGAAATGTGAGGAGTTGTTTGCACTATTGCCAAGATTACCAAATTACAGGATTTGTAAATTAAGAAATTAGTTTCTTAGTGCTGGCGTTACGGCGTTATTAGTTTGTTAGTTTTTAAAATATATTTTTGTGCCCCGGTTTTAAGCCGGGGTTATTTTATAATTTCGCATATCTTTTTGGAAAACTTCCCCGCCTGCGGCGGGGTCAGTATGACAAAATAGTATTAATTTTACTTAATCCTCACATTTAGAACGGCAAACGCTATAAAGTGTCATTCTGAGGAGTCCCGACGTAGACGGGACGACGAAGAATCTGTATGACAATTTTGATTTACTTAACTGACCAAGAGATACTTACCCCGCATTCTGCGGAGTCGTACAGATTTCCTTTCGCTATTCGTCATTACGAGCCCCGCTTGTAACGGGGCGAAGTAATCTCACTGGTATTCATCAGAGTTTGCTTCGTCGCTCGCTTAGCTCGCTCCTCGCAAAGACGGGGTTTTATTCAGATTTGCTTCCCCGCATCCTGCGGGGTCGCACAGGCTTCTTTTCGCTATTCGTCATTACGAGCCCCGCTTACAACGGGGCGAAGTAATCTCTAGTGACATTAATTAGCGTTTGCTTCCCCCGCATTCTGCGGGGTCGCAAAGACGAAGGCGTTCGTAGCGCGGAAGCGCGGGCGTTCTATGTTGTATAACATTAAACGATAAACCACGAACTCCCAAACGACAAACCCCAAAACTCCTCACCCCTCACCCCTAATCCCTAATCCCTAACCCCTAACCTCCCAACCATCTCTCCCTGCAATTTGCTATTTTTACATTTTCATTTTAGAATTTTCGAGTATGTCAGAAAGTAAATCGGAATATCCGGTCATACCGCCGGAAGACGGCAGCACAAAGAGAATATTGCCGGCTATTAAAAGCAATTTTCGACTTAAAAATACGTTTGCCGCTCTGCGTCACAGGAACTACAGAATCTGGTTCTGGGCTCAAATGATATCGTTGTTCGGTTCGTGGATGCAGAATACCGCATTGGCGTTTTTTGTATATGAACTAACAAAGTCGCCTGCATTTCTGGGATATGTCGGATTTGCAGGAGGAATACCCGCCTGGATCTTGACTTTTTACGCGGGCGTTGTCGCCGACCGCTTCGACAGAAGAAAAATACTCATTTATACTCAATCGGGAATGATGGTTCTGTCTTTTATTCTTTCGCTTCTTACAGTTACGGGAATAATAGAGAGCTGGCATATACTGCTTATCTCCGCCGGAATGGGAACGATGAACACATTCGACGCTCCGGCACGTCATGCCTTCGTAAACGAAATGGTTCCGCGCGAGGATATGGTTAACGCAATCGCTCTCAACTCGACAATGTTTAACACCGCAACTTCGATCGGTCCCGCATTGGGAGGAATCATTTATGCATTGTTAGGCCCCGCTGCCTGTTTCATAATTAATACAATCTCGTTTATGGCTGTCTTGATCGGTCTTTTTCGCATGAAGGTAAATCCGGTCGAAAGAACTGTGGGAAAAAACTCCGTGTTTAAAGATATCAAAGAAGGATTCGGATATTTATTCACTCAAAAAACGATAATGGCTTTTGTTTTGATCGTCACAACAATCAGCCTGTTCGGAATATCTCTGGTTACAATTTTCCCGGCGTGGGCTGTAAACATATTAAATGGAGACGCAACTACAAACGGATTTATGCAGTCTGCGCGCGGAGTCGGAGCGGTTATCTTTGCGTTAATAATCGCAACGATAAATAAATATGTGATAAGAGGGAGGATACTTTCTTACGCTACATTGACAGTTCCGGTTGTTATTATCCTTTTTTCTTTCAACAGATCTTTTATAATTACAATTTTATTGCTTATGCTGCTGGGCGGCTTAATGATTGTAATATACAATCTTTGTAACGGTCTCATTCAAACGCTCGTGGAAGAAAAATTCAGGGGACGAATTATGAGCCTTTATACATTTTCTTTTCTGGCGTTTGCCCCTCTGGGTTCGCTTTTAATCGGAAGCGAAGCCGAGCTTGTGGGAATACCGACGGCGGTGCTGATTAACGGAATTATACTCCTTTTGATTTTTTCGTTTATTATTTACCGGTTTCCCCGACTCAAGAAAATTAAATAAACATATCAATAATACAAAGTCAGATTTCGATTTCGTCCGGATCGTCTTCTTTTTCTATTATCTTCCATTCGTTTTCTTCGGGGTCGAAATCCGCAATTTTTTCGAGCGGCACTTTGAAATATTTACCGTAAGCCGTAACCGCCGTTTCGCCGTTTTGCAAATATATTTCTCCCGTGCCTTCGAAAATCCGGTTGTTTTCTTTGGTTATTCTGCCGACGACTTTCAATTCTTCGTTTAAAGGAATCGGCTTTTTGAATTTAACGTTCAGCTCGATTGTTACGCCCCAAACTTCCGTGTCGTATTTATTCAAAATAGCTCTGCCGATTGTTTCGTCCAGAATTGCGCTTGCTACGCCGCCGTGGAGTCTTCCCGGATAACTCTGGTGTTCTTCGCACGGCTTGAACAAAGCTATTAATTCCTGACCTTCTGTAACGTAAAAATGAGCTTTCAGTCCCAGATCGTTTTTCATGCCGCACACGAAACATAGTTTGGAATTTTTCTGTTTGCCTACAATTTTATGCTTCATTTTTTCACCGGAAAATATTTATTTCAAATATAAAGAAATATTCGTTGTTAATTTAATTTACTTCAAAAATAATGTGATATAGTTAAACGATTTGTAATAGCATTAATAATTAGTTATTTTTGCCGTAATTTTTTAGGAAGCAAAGGAGACAAAAGAGCGTTATGGAATTTAAGAAACGCACGCATACCTGCGGAGAATTAAGAGAATCGAATATCGGGGAAAGAGTCGTTCTCAACGGCTGGGTTGCAACGCGACGCGATTTGGGCGGCGTTATTTTTATCGAACTACGCGACCGCTACGGTATTACTCAGGTGGTCTTCGAACCCGGGTATAATCCAGAAGCCCATGAAACAGCAAAAAAATTAAGAAGCGAATATGTTATTTCGATAGAAGGTTTGGTTAGAAAAAGACCCGAAGGAACCGAAAACCCGGCGCTCGAAACCGGTATGATCGACGTTATGGTCGACAAGCTTGTTATTCTTAATTCCGCCGAAACTCCTCCTTTCCAGATCGAAGACGATATCGACGTCAGCGAGGATATCAGGTTGAAATACAGATATCTTGATTTGCGCAGACCGGTAATGCAAAAAAGTCTTCTCCTTCGTCATAAAATGTACCAGATAACCAGAAAATATTTCGATTCGAATAACTTTGTGGAAATAGAGACTCCGTTTTTAATGAAATCGACTCCGGAAGGAGCGCGGGATTTTCTTGTACCCAGCAGACTCCATAAAGGAAAGTTTTATGCATTGCCGCAGTCGCCTCAAACGTACAAACAAATTTTGATGGTTTCCGGGTACGACAGATATTTCCAGATCGTGCGCTGTTTCCGAGACGAAGACCTGAGAGCCGACAGACAATATGAGTTTACCCAGATTGACGTTGAAATGTCGTTTGCGGATGTGGAAGACGTTCTTGGTATAGCCGAAGGTTTGATGAAAGAATTTTTCAAAGATATCTGGGGGATTGAATTAAAAACTCCGATTCCGCGATTGACGTTCGACGAAGCGATGGAAAAATACGGCAGCGACAAGCCCGACCTCAGGTTCGGACTCGAAATGGTTACCTTAAACGAAGTGTTCAAGAATTCGGAATTTCGCGTATTTAAGGAATCGATCCAGAAAAGCGGAATTATTACGGGATTAAAAGCCGAAGGCTGCGGCGAATATACTAGAAATCAGCTCGACGGACTGACAGATTACGCCAAGAAATTGGGAGCCGGCGGATTGATCTGGATGCGGGTTAAAGAAAATGAACTCGAAGCTCCGATTGCCAAATTTTTGAGCGACGATGAAAAATCGAATCTTGTAAGTAAAATGGAAGCCAAGCCGGGAGACCTGCTGCTCTTGTTGACCGGACCCCGATTAAAAACTTTGTCGATTATGGGTACGCTTCGCCTCGAAATGGCAAGAAGAATGAATCTCCTCGAAAAGAACGATAAGCATGCGTTGTTGTGGGTTACGGATTTTCCGCTGTTCGAATGGGACGAAGAAACCAAGCGTTATTATGCAATGCACCATCCTTTTACTTCCCCGAGAATAGAAGACATACCATTGATGGATACCGACCCGTCGCAGGTAAAAGCGCGCGCGTACGACCTTGTTCTCGACGGCAACGAAATAGCCGGCGGTAGTATTCGTATTCACAGTTCCGACCTGCAGGCAAAGATGTTCAAAACGCTCGGCATAAGCGACGAGGAAGCCAGGGAAAAATTCGGATTCCTGATGAATGCTTTCAAATACGGCGCTCCGCCGCACGGAGGAATCGCATTCGGATTCGACAGGCTTGTGATGCTCTTTGCCGGTAAATCTTCGATAAGAGACGTGATAGCGTTTCCGAAAACATCGAGCGGCATTTCGCTTATGGACGACGCCCCTTCGTTTGTAGACGACGCTCAATTGACGGAACTCCATATCCGCGTGAGAAAGTGAGCCAATTAAAATTCGCGATTTTCCTGTGATTGACTTCGGATGGTTTGGGGTTCAACGTTCTTCGTTTTGGAGTTCGTCGTTTGGGAGTTCGTGGTTTATCGTTCAAAGTTATACAATATAGAACGCCGGCACGTCTACACTAAGAACCTGCCTACCGGTAGGCAGGCGCCCGCACGTCCGCGCTACAAACGCCCTTGTCTTTGCGACCCTGCAGAATGCGGGGGAAGCAAACGCTAATTAATGTCACTAGAGATTACTTCGCCCCGTTGTAAGCGGGGCTCGTAATGACGAATAGCGAGAAGGGATCTATACGACGCCAACTACGGGAAAAAACAAACTCTGTAAGGACAGCCGTCTTTGCGAGGAGCGAGCAAAGCGAGCGACGAAGCAAACTCTGATGAATACCAGTGAGATTACTTCGCCCCGTTTTAAGCGGGGCTCGTAATGACGAATAGCGAAAGGAATCTGTACGACTCCGCAGAATGTGGGGTAAGTATCTCCTGGTCAGTTAAGTAAATCAAAATTGTCATACAGATTCTTCGTCGTCCCGTCCTACGTCGGGACTCCCGGAGTTAGGGATCAGGGATTAGTGGTGAGGGATTAGTGAACTGTCATACTGACCCCGACAACGGCGGGGGAAGCATCTCCTGGTTAGTTAAGTATATCAAAATAGTCACTCGGATTCTTCGTCGTCCCGTCTACGTCGGGACTCCTCAGAATGACACTTTATAGAGTTTGTCGTTCTAAATGCGAGGATTAAAATTAGTACTATTTTGTCATTCTGAATCCCGCCGCAGTGTAATTATTTCTGAGTTACTTGGAGTCTGACGATAAACCAATAATAGCGACAAATATCTACATGTAATTTTTACAGCCCCATCTTAAAATACTTCACCGTTCGAAGAAAAAACTTTGCTTTATTTCCTCCCTTTCTTATATTCTAATGGATATTATCGGAAATTATTACCGATTAAAATTTGGTGCGGTATTTGTTAAAGATTCAGGTAATAACAGCCGATAATAATAAGTAAAAAAATATCGGGGCTTTTTAGTGGGACAGCAGCAATTATTATTAATAATACTCGGTTTGATAGTAGTGGGAATTGCAATTTATATGGGAATAAGTCTTTTCAGGGCGAATGCAATCGAAGCCAAAAGAAACAACGTTACAAATGAACTGGTAAATCTTGCCGCTATGGCGCAACAATATTACATGAAGCCCGTTTCTCTGGGAGGAGGGGCTCGGTCGTTTGAAGGCTGGAAAATTCCCGAAGGCTTAAAAATAACCGCTAATGGCAGTTATCGGATTGAAACAATCGGACAGGACAGCGTTGTAATTATTGGCACGGGAAATGAAGTGGTTACGGGTAACGACTCTGTAAAAGTGAAAATTTCGGTAGGCGCTACAAATTACAGAACAGTTATAATTAATTAAAATTAATAAATTTTTTCTGAGATATTATTCTTTACTAATTAACATAACACAAACAAATTAACAGGAGTAAGTTATGGGTCAACAACAATTATTACTTATCGTTCTAGGCGTTATTATCGTAGGTATTGCCGTAGTCGTCGGTATTAACGTATTTACGGCAAGCAGTTATCAGGCTAACAGAGACGCATTAACGGCGGATCTGACTAACCTCGCTTCCATGGCGCAGCAGTATTATAGAAGACCAGAAGCATTAGGCGGAGGCGGCAATAAATTCGATGGATGGGAAGAAACTATTCCCGCTTCTTTGCAGCAAACTGCTAATATGAGCGCGCCAATAGTAGTAACTGCACAAGGACAACAAGTTGAAATAATTGCAACGGGTACGGAAGCAGATGAATCAGGAAATAAAATATCGCTTACATGTACAGTTACGCCGAATGATTTCCAGATAGCAGAAACGGGAGCCGGTGGCGGAGGTGAATAATATTTTTAGCAATTATTTATGCCACTTAAACTAACCTAAGGGCTGGTATAGAACACCAGCCTTTAGGCTTTTAAAAAATATACTTAATTTACTTGTAAAAATGAATTAATCATGATTGAAGTCAGATTCAGCGCAATCAAACCGAACGGACAGGCGATTACAGGCACTTTAAACGAGCCTTCCTACGGAGAGGCTAAAAAGAAAATCCATAAACTTGCCGAAAAGCATAATCTTAAAATCCGCTCTATCCAGAAAAAAAGCTCTTATCTTTATAAAATAAGACGCGGGAACGAAAAACCGATTACCGGAGAGCAGAGAGCTTTTTCGAAAGAAGAAGTAGTAAACGCTCTCCAAAAATTGGGTTACGACGTAATTTCGGTTAATAAAAAATTACTTGAATTCAATCTCAAACCGCCTCAACAGGATATCGTTTCTTTTGTTAAGATATCCGCCGAACTGCTTGAGCAAAAACTGCCTTACAGCGAAATCCTTACGCTCCTTATAAACGACATTGAAAACAAAACACTCAGAGAGACATTAAAACAAATTAACAACGAATTGAAAAAAGGCGCAGACAGCCAAACCACGTTTTTAAGATACCAGTCGATATTCGGCAAGTTTACGGCTTACATGCTCGGACTGGCGTCCAAAAGCGGCAACATGGCGGAAATTTACAAAGCCACCGCCAAATTCCTCGAACGCCAGCAGGAATTTCGTAAGAATTTGAGAAGCGCTCTCATTACTCCGCTGGTTACTTTATTCGTTCTCTTTCTGGCTGTTTTGTTTTATGTCGGGTATATTTTTCCGGAAACCGCCAAACTTTTTGTGAAATTTAAGATAGATTTACCGCCTCTTACAGCCGCAACGCTTAATTTAAGCGAGTTTTTAATCGATAATGTATTATGGGTAACTCTGGCTTCGGTTCTGCCGCCCGTTTTTATCTGGCAGTTTGCCAAAAGCAAAAAAGGCAAAATGATTGTCGACAGGCTGATGTACAAGATACCCGTTATCGGTTCTTTGATTCATAAAACTTCGATCGAAGTATTTTGCCGCGTATTTTATACGCTCTACAGCGGCTCTGCGGAAAGTATCGAACCGATAAGAATCGCTGCGGAAGCCACGGGAAATTCGTATTTTGAGCATCAGATTAAAAACGTGGCAATACCCTTGATGATTAAAAAAGGTATCGGAGTTACGGAAGCTTTTCAGGCAAGCGGAGTTTTTACCGATACCGCTATATCGCGTTTTCATTCCGGCGAGGAAACCGGAACTATTAAAAATACGGCGCTGCAACTTGCAAATTACTACGAAAGCGAAACCGTATTTCGGCTAAAAAACGTTATCGAACTGATACAGGTGGTAATTGCAATGATTATTATGATTGTAATGATAGCTTTGACGTTGATTTCCGCCGAAACGGCGACGATCAGTCCCAAATCCCCGATGATGGGGTAATTTTAAAATTTATAAAAAAGGTATTTGATTATGTTGGATTCGCAACTCGAAATGGCTGACAAGATCGGTTATCTCCTTCTTAAAAAAGGAATAATCGATTCCAACATACTCGAGCAGGCGCTTAAAATAAAGGAAGCCGATCAGCTTCAGAAAAAACGCAATCTCGCTCAAATTCTGGTCGAGGAATTCGGTTTTGAGCACGATGTGATTTTCCGCGAAGTGGCTATTCTTTATGCGTTCAAGGAACTGAATATTAAACCGGAAGAACTGCCGGAAGAACGAATCACCGAAATTAAAAACATAATGACCAAACAGGGCGAAGAAGTCAAACGCCTTTTGCTGGAACATCGCGTAATTCCTTTTAAATACGACGACAAGATCAAAGATAAACTTATACTTGCCGCAGTTGATCCGACCGACAGGAATTTGCCCAAAATAGCGTACGCTCTCAACGCCAAAAAATACGAGATCAATTACCTGCGCAAAAAGGACTACGACAAATTGATCAATATGCTGATAACTTCGGAAAACGAATATCTTAAAATGATTCAGGAAGCCGAAGAAGAATTTCAGATGGCGCAGGACGAAGCCAGCATCGACGAAGAAGAACTCGACGCCGAAATAAACAAAAGCGCGCTGATAAATCTGGTCGAAGCCGCTTTGGTCGAAGGCGTAAGAAAAGGAGTAAGCGATATTCACATTATTCCCAAATCGGCTACCCGAACCGAAATCCATTTCAGAATAGACGGCAAATTGCAATTGTGGCACGTTCAGGAAAATACGATGCCCGAAGCGGTTATGGCGGTTGTTAAAGACCGTTCCAAGGGACTCGACCGATTCGAACGCGAAAAAGCGCAGGACGGTTTTATCCAAAGAGAAATAGACGGACACATTATACGATTTCGAGTCTCCGTGCTGCCCACGGTGGGAACCGAACTTAGAAATAAATTCGAAAGCATTGTAATTCGTATTCTCGACGACAGAAAAGTTATACGCGATTTGAGCAAACTCGGTTTGACCGGTTATGCCCGTACGGCTTTCGAAAAAGCTATCAAACAGCCGCAGGGAATGGTTATTCTGACCGGTCCAACCGGAAGCGGCAAATCGACTACTTTGATTGCGGCTTTGTATCAGGTAATCGACCCGACGAAAAATGTTCTTACCGTCGAAGACCCGGTTGAATACGTTATCGAAGGCGCGCGTCAGCTTAAGATCGGTCATAAAATGAATTTCGAGCAAGCGATAAGAGCTATATTGCGCCACGACCCGGATATCGTTTTGGTCGGCGAAATGCGCGATAAAGAAACCGCCGAGACGGCAATTAAACTTGCAAATACGGGTCACCTTACTTTTTCAACCCTTCACACAAACGACGCTCCGAGCGCCGTAGCTCGTCTCTATAAAATGGGAATAGAACCTTTTCTTATAGCATATGCCATTAATATTATCGTCGCTCAGCGTCTGATTAGAAGGCTGTGCGAATCATGCAAAAGAAAAGTGGATAATATAGAAGAGCATATCAAGTCTTCGGGTTTGAATTTGGAAGAATGGCAGGGATACGAAATTTACGAAGCAGTCGGCTGCGAAAAATGCAATAATACGGGATATAAAGGACGTCTTGCAATCCACGAGGCGCTCTATTTTACAAAAGAAATAAGGAAAATTATCGTTTCTTCGGGCGAAGAAGTCGACGAGGAAGCCATCAGAACTCAAGCGCGAAAAGACGGCACTAAAAGTTTGCGCGAGTCGGGTTTCGAAAAAGTTAGATTGGGACTTACTTCGATTCAGGAGGTAATCGGCGCAACAATGGAAGATTAATAAGAATAATTTCTTTATTTTAATAATTATGACTGAACAGGCTAAACAATTATTATCGGCGTTCGTATCGAAGATACCCGAAATTTATTTCGGACCGGAAAGAGTGCGGTTTATCGCAGAGCATATCGATAAATTGAACGAAGAGCAGAAATTGCTTCTGCTGAAATATGCAAATCATATTCTTTCTTTGATGCTCGAACGTCAGGCGTCCGACGTTGAAATAGGCGGTTTCGGAACTCAGGGTTACGTCTGGTTCAGAATTTTCGGCAATAAAGAACGCGTCGAAGACCTGCCGCAGATGAATCCCGACGAAGCCGGCGTACTGATAATGTCGTTGTTGAATCCGAATCAGCGCCAGATACTTATGAACGAACGGAATCTCGATTTCAGCTATACGTTCTTCTATGAAAAGGAAAATGTAAACGTGCGGTTTCGCGCCGACGCTTATTTCGATCTCGATACGCTTGCTTTGAACATGCGCGCAATTCAAGCTAAAGTGAGACCATTGAATTCGCTCGAATTTCATCCGCTGGCGGTTAAAGCAATGAGCCATAATTACATAAAATTCGGGCTTTCGCTTGTAACCGGTATAACCGGTTCGGGTAAATCGACCACTCTCGACGCCATAATCGATTATCATAATCAATTCGATCCGTGTCACATCGTAATCATCGCATCGCCGGTTGAGTACGTCCATACGTCGAAAAAATCTATTATCAAACACCGCGAAGTCGGCAGGGATGTGCTTTCGTTCAAAGACGGAGTTATTCAGGCGTTGCGTCAGGACCCCGACATAATTGTAATAGGCGAAATGAGAGACCCCGAAACCATTATGGCAGCTCTCGAAGTAACCGATACAGGACATAAAGTTTTTTCGACTCTTCATACTTCTTCGGCGGTCGAATCGATTGACCGTATTATAGCCGAAGTGCATCCTTCCGAACAGGAACGCGTAAGAAATCGACTGGCGGACGTTCTGATATCCGTAGTCTCTCAAAAACTAGTGCCGAGTCTCGACGGCAAGCGCGTTCTTGCAAAAGAAGTGTTGATTGTTACTCCGAGCGTTAAAGCCGCTATTAAAAACAATAATACAAGCGAAATTTACATGATGATAAATCAGGGCGGGCAACAAGGTATGATTACTCTGGAACAGGATTTGATTAGACTTTATACCGAGCGAAAGATTTCGAAAGAAAACGCTATCGCTTACGCCAATAATAAAACACGTATTATGCAGTTACTAAAAGCGGGATAAAATGAAATATCTGGTAAGCGTTTATACGGAAGGCGTCAATGCAAAAGTCGCATTGCTCGAAAAAGAGAAAGAATCCGTTAAGGTATTGCGGGTCTTGTCTCTCTCCGTATCCGCTCCCGGCGCTGCAGGCTCTAACGATTTTATGCTCGATCTGGAAACTCCCGCGGCTGAAAGCGATTTGTCGTTCGACGAATTGGAAAACATTGCTGAAAGCGAGAGCGAAAGCGGGGACGTTTCCGATATCTCGCGATTGAATTCTATATTGTCGGGCATTAAGCTTTCGCAGGTTCAATTTATGCCGGTTGTAAGCGAGCCGACGGCAAATTATCACTTCTCCGAAATTCCTGCGGAAGCAAACAAGAAGAAATTATTACAGGCAATAATTTCCGACATTTACGATTCCAAAGGCGTTAAAGTTACGCCCGATATGCTCGGTTATACCGAATTCGACGAAAAAACAATTCTTAGCGTTTTTCTCGAAGGCGATATTCCCGCAGTTAGTCTCATTAACCGGCTGGCTAATTTTAATAAACGTCGCTATCTGAAAATTCCCGCCATTAAACCGGCTGAATTGTCGCTGGCTTATTATGTTGCAAAAAACGGAAACTTTTTCCCGGAAGACAATACTCTTATAATTTATATCGGCAGGGAAACGAGCAAGCTTATATTCCTCGAAGGAAATAAATTGAAACATATCGGCGCCACGCTCGACGTAGGCGTTTCAAATTTGCATACTTACGACGTTTATTTTTCGAAGATACTACTCGAAATGGAAAACGGCGGCATCTCCAAATTAGACAATATAATTTTGTGCGGCGAAGACCGTTCGGAAAACTTGATTCTTTCTTTTTACGGCACTTTCCCGGAAGCCAACGTCAGCGAGATGAAATTCGAAGATATCGACATTTCCGAATTGAGCGAGGAAGATCAGAAAGAGCTGGCTCTTTATTCGATCCCGATTTCCGCCGGAATCGAATATTTCGACGAGCTCGATAAAAAACATAAAGGCGTCAACATACTGCCGCGTTACATTCAGGAGAATCAGAAGTTTCTGCAATTCGGATGGCACAGTTATGCATTGATGCCGTTGTTGTTCGGCGCAACGTTTTTCTTCACGTTCGAGATATTGTCGAATATGCAGAAGATCAACGAGCTCGACCTCGAAATTAACAGGCTTAATCAAAAACAGATACAAAACCAGGCTTTGATTGCGGAAATAACTCCGCTTCAAAACAGAATAAATAGTTTCGACGCCACTCAGGCGATACTCGATTCAGCTACCGTCGACGCGGGAATCTGGAGCGAAAATCTTTCCGCAATATCCGACTTTATGGAACGGCGAAGAAACTTCTGGATATCGAAATTCGAAAATCCGAATCCCGGCGATATTATTATTTACGGTTTTTCTCTCTCCAGAAGCGTGCTTACGGAATTTGCCAGAAATTATCCCGCGGCGGTCGTAAAAAGCATTAACTCGGAAACAATACGCGAAAAGACGGCTTTCTCGTATATAATCAATCTGAAAATAAACGAAAAACAGAGCAGCGTTCAATGAGCGCCAAAGTTAAAAATACCGTAATAATATTTATCATCCTCGTGCTGATAGTTATAGGAGGCGCTCTATTTAATTATGTCTATCTTAAAGGAAAAATAGAGGACAGACAGAAGAAAATTAAAGATATGACATTGTTCCAGCTCGACACCGAAACGCTGGAGCAGCAGCTTATTCTTTTGAGGGACAGAGTTGCAAAACTCGACTCGATTCTTTCGAACAGAAAATACAACGTTCCGTTTAACTTGCCGCAATCCGACTTTTATGACTTCGTCAACAGAGTATCTTTTAATTTCTCGCCGTATTCATACGTAAATATCGAATACGACAGAACCGAAACGGGAGCGCAGCTAAATTATTATGTTTATAAACTGAGCGGAGTCGCCGAATTCAATGATTTGAACAGATTGATTTACGCCATCGAGGAGAGCAAGATGTTGAAGAAAATCGGCGATCTTAATATGGCGAACAACGTACAGGTGGACGAAGACGGCATTCCGCATTATCTGGTTTCGTTCAAATTTAACGCCATGGTCTATTTCTCGAATGACGACCGTTTTTATGTGAAGGATTTTACGGAAAACCGGCTGACACCGAATTTGATATACGACGTCTTCTATCCGTTAATACGCAACGAAATTCCGCCGAATGTCGAAGGACTTCTGGACGTTCAGACTGCGTCGCTGCTGGCGCTCATTCCCGACGGCGCATTCCTTTCCGACGCCAACGGCAATACTTATCTCTTGTGGGAAGGCGACAGAGTATATCTCGGATATTTGACTAAAATCGATTACGACAACAATCAGGTCGATTTCCTTTTGAATAAAGGAGGCATTGTCGAAACGGTTACTCTCAAACTCGAAAAAGAAAATAAAAAGAGTAAATAAAATGAAAAGGTTAATTTTCATATCGGTCTTATTAATTGCCTCGTTGTTGAACGCGCAAGCAGACCTTCAGGAAAAGTTAAAAGGCTATGTCAATCCGGAAGAACTTGTAACGCTTTCCGAAAATATTACTTTCAATCAGGCAATCGAAGTCTTGAGCGCGGTAAGTCAGAAAATCACAGGCAAAAAAATCGTATCGACAGTCGATATCAATCAACCGATCGGTATAGAACTTAAAAACATTCAATATAAAAAAGCCTTGCTGATAATCGTACAATACAATAATTTGATGTACGAGGAAACCGAATCGACAATAATCGTTAAAAGAAAAGACGACACGAAAGCCGAACTTTCGAAAGAAATTTATGCGCCGGTCGACGAGCGGGAAGTCAAAATTTCCGCGCTCCTATTTGAAGGGAATGTAGCGGAAATGAGAGAACGCGGAATTAATTGGGAATTCCTCCTTTCGCGAAGCGGACTCTCGATAGGAAGTAAACTCGTTACTCTGCAGGAAGAACAACAGCAAACATCCACTACGAATCAGGTGCAGCAGCAGCCGCCCGAATTCGGAGTAGAAACAAACTCCCAATTTACAATGGGCGAATTCGAAGGCGACGCAACAGCATTGTTCCGTTTCTTCGAAACCGAGAATCTCGGAAAAATTATTTCTCGTCCCACCGTAAGCACGGTCAACGGCGTTAAGGGCAGAACTCAGGTCGGTTCGGATATATCGATAAAAGAACGCGACTTTGCCGGAAATATAATCGACCGTTTCTATTCGACGGGAACGATTATCGAAGTGACGCCCTACATTTATACCGAAGACGGCATCGATTATGTCTATATGAAACTCAAAGTCGAAAGGAGTTCGGCAAATCCGGGAACAATTACAACCGAAATAAGGAAGACTACGGCGGAAACAAGCGTGCTTCTGCTTGACGGCGAAGAAACAGCAATCGGAGGACTCTACGTCAACGAAGAAACTTCCGACAGACGCGGCGTGCCTATATTGAAAGACCTGCCATGGTGGGTTCTGGGACTGAGATATATTTTCGGCTACGACCAGAAATCAATCACCACTAAAGAAATAATCATGCTTATTAAAGCCGATATTCTGCCTTCGCTTAAAGACAGAATTGCCGACAAGAAGGGCAAAGGCGTTTTGAAAGAACAATTGAAAAAGAATGCGGAAGAAATGCAGCAGTACATGCAGGAATCCCAGCGGGATAAAGAGAACAAAGATAAATAATACGGCGACTCATTAACCATGTCGGGAAAAGATGAAACTAAATGCCAAGCTGATATTAATATCGCTTGTAATAGCGCTTATTACTATTGCCGCTACTTCAACTATTTATTACTCGCTGACAGACAGACTTTTTACGCGCTTTAAATCCCAGCTTATTCTGAATTCCACCAACGACCTCGCGTTCCTTTTCGAAAATTATTTGCAGCAAAACGAGTACGACGTAAAAAGAATTGCAGGCAGCGGCGCTTCGTATAATCTCGATTCCCTCGACATCGACTTCATCTTTACCTTGAAAAATAATTCCGTTATCGATTTGCAGTCGCTCAAAGTAAAGAAAAATGCGGGATTGAATTTGAGCCGGCTCGACTTCAGAGAATTTATCAATAACAATCCGGGAATTGTCCTCGGTTATTGGAACGCGCCGGATAATACGATTTATTATTACGGAATGGTAATCGATTCGGATTTCTTAAATAAAATAAGCGAAAAAATCCGGTCGGAAGTTGCGCTCGTGGTTAATAACAGAGTTATGGAAGTCTCGAATTCCTCGAAGAACAAGACTATTATGAGCTATCTCGATAAAGCCGTCAATAATCTCAAATACAAGAACAACTACGATCTATTCAGCGAAGAATCGGACGAGATCGATTTCAGCGCGTCGATTTATACGCCCAGACAAATTATTACTCCCACGGGTAAATTTTCATTTCTTACTTTCGACACATTCGAAGAAGGAGTGAATTTCAGAAATACTCTCAAGAACGTCGTGATTCTGATTGTCGTTTCGGGCGTCGCATTCACGTTTATTATAGTTCTGATTTTTACTTATAAATTCAGAAAGCAAATTAAGATACTCGACGAAGCCGCGGAGATTACAGCCGGAGGAGATTTAAATCACAGAGCGCGAATTATAACTAAAGACGAAATCGGAAAACTCGGCGAAGCGTTCAATAAAATGCTCGACGTGATTAACGAAAAAGAAAACGCCGAGAGGGAATACACAGAATTTATTAAACTGATCAACAGGAATCCTACGCTCGGCGAGATTTGCGACGCGGCTCTGAATAAGATTGTAAAAACGACGAAAATCGGCTTCGGTTTAATTCATATAGTCGATAAGAATAAATTGACTGTCGGCGCCTCGTACGGAATCGACGCCGAATCGATCGAAAAGCCGGCTGCTTATCTCAAACGGACTGTCGAGAAAGGCGAAATTGTAGAACTGACGTTTGACGAAAATCATCCTGAAATTAAAACGGGACTAAGCGCAATTAAAATCCGCTATCTGCTCTTTTACCCAATAATTTATAACGATAAAACCGTGGCGGCGCTGGAACTGGCGTCGGAAAAACTGCCCGATCAGGATATTAAAAATTATCTGAACAATATCCAGGAACAACTGGCTGTCGGACTGGTAAACGCGCTTTCGCTCCAACAACTCGAAAATATCGTAGGCGAGCTGAGACGCCTTAACGAAGAATATCAACTGCAAAACAAAGAATTGAAACAGCTTCATCTGGAATTGAAGAAAAAAGCAGAAGAACTAGAAGAGGAAAGAAAAAAAGCGGTCGAACTTTCCGATATCAAATCGCGCTTTCTTGCCAGCATGTCTCACGAATTGAGAACTCCGCTGATATCGATACTCGGACTGACGGAACTGATGTTAAAAGAAATCCATTCGGAAAAGAGCGGCAAAAAATTAAAAGTGATTTTAAGAAACGGCAGAAAACTTTTGCGGCTTATTAACAATATCCTCGATTTCTCCAAAGTGGACGCCGGCAAACTGGAATTGAACAAAGAGAGATTTTTATTATCCGAATTAATAGAAGATATTCTTATCGACGTCGAACAGATGGCGGAAGAGAAAAATCTCGAATTTATAGTCGATATTCCCGGGAACGTCGATTTTGCGGTAGAGACCGACCGTTCCAAGCTTGAACAAATCCTTTCGAATTTATTGGTTAATGCGTTTAAATTTACCGAAAAGGGGTACGTCAAACTAAAAGTCGAGCAAAGCGACGAAGCCTCGCTCTATTTTGAAGTGGAAGATACGGGCATAGGCATTTCGGAAGAAAACAGGGAAAAGATATTCGAAGAGTTCGGAAGAATCGACGCCGGAGCTTCGCGAAAATACGGCGGAGCCGGTCTCGGTCTTTCGATCGCAAAACATTTTCTGGAACTGATGAATTCCAAAATTGAACTCGTATCGAATAGAGGCGAAGGCTCGCGTTTTTCCTTTGTACTTAACGACGTAATAGTCGACGTGGTCGAATCGGAAAACGAGCCCGTTGCGCAGAGCGAAGAAAACCGTAAAAAATGCGCCGCAATTATAACTACCAATAAAAACACCTGTAAATTAATTGCGGATTATCTTACGTCGTACGATTACGACGTCAAGAATATCAATCCGGGAAATTTAACCGAACTTAAGACCGGGACTGTTCCCGATCTTTTTATTGTAGGCAATATCGACGACCGCGGCAAAGAATGGGAGACGCTTTACAAATTGAAGTCGGGAGAATACGGCGATATTCCCGTAGTAATTCTTACTGTGCTGGAAGACCAAAAAGTAGGCTGGATACCAAACATATTCGATTTTACGGTTAAACCGGCATCGGCTGAATCGCTAAAAAAATTGAAGCAGGAAATTGAAAATTTTCTTGGTAAAAAAGCCGGCGCTCTTTTCTGGGTGGATAAAAAGAAAGAAGTATTCGACAAATTAAAAAACGAAGGTTTGCCGGAAATCGAATACAGGTCGAACCTCGAGGCTGCAATCGGAGCTCTCGATTTTAATTCGGCTCAGATATTTTTTATCGACCTCGAATCGTTCTCGACGGACGCCGTTTTGTTTGCCGCAATGATCAGGCAGAACGTGTTTACGCGCAATACGATTATCGTATTTGTTCTGCCCGGAGACATTGAAAACCTGAATCCGGGCGAATTGTCGCGCGTAATGAATTCCGTCGCTCTCAGAGAAAAAAATCATCCTCTCGATATTCTCAAAGTAATCCGCGACAGAATTAAAATCGACAACGAACAGCTCAAAGAAAAACTGATTGAAACCGATGAGACCGAAAAACCGTCGGAGCGGATTCCGGTTAAAGAAATAAAACCGACGGTATTGATCGTAGACGACGACCAGGACACGCTTTTTACAATCGGAGAATTCGTCAAGCAGCTCGGATGCAACGCCATCTTTGCGCACAACGGAATGGAATGCCTTTTAACGTTGAATCACGTGGAACCCGATTTGATCTTCCTCGATATTATGATGCCGATGATGGACGGCTTCGAAACTATTAAAAAAATCAGAGCCGAGAGCAGAACTGCTTCGATTCCCGTAATTGCTCTTACAGCATACGCCATGCTCGAAAACAAAGAAGTAATCGAAAAAAACGGTTTCGACGACCTGATTACAAAGCCGGTCGAATTCTCGCTGCTTTCGGCTAAAATGAAAAACATTCTTCAAAACAAGAGCGTTAAATGAAAAAGATTCTCGTTATCGACGATTATCCCGACAATGTATTCCTGCTGCAGGACAGGCTGGAGCAGGAAGGCTTTGAAGTAATAAAAGCTTACGACGGAAATATGGGCATCAAGAAAGCGATCGAAGAAAAGCCCGATTTGATTCTGCTCGATATTATGATGCCGGGAATTTCTGGCTACGAGGTTTGCAAAACTCTTACGAACAACGAAGAGACAAAACAGATACCGATAATATTATTGACCGCGCTTACCGAAGCGGAAAATTTGAAAGAAGGCTTGCAGGCGGGAGCCTTCGACTATATTAAAAAGCCGTTCAACCGCACAGAACTGGTGGCTCGCATAAAATCAGCCCTCCGCTTCAGCGAAACCAACAAGTTCCTGATCGAAATCGAAAAAATCAAAACTTACGCCGCTACGGTTGTTACGGCAAATCACGAAATCAAACAGCCGCTAACGCTGATTAATCTTTCCACCGCCGCCATAAGACGCGAGCTGTCGAAAGATAATTTTTCGAAGGAAGCGGTGCTCAAGAGAATCGAATTTATCGAAAACGCGGCGCGGGATATAATCGCAGTTCTCGAAAAACTCGGTTCGATTAAAAAACCCGTCATAACGCCTTACGTAAACGATCTGAATATTATCGACCTCGAATCGGGCGAGACGGAAAACTAACCGATCAACTCTTTTACAATCGAAAGGATTTCTTCGAAGTTATATGGTTTGTGAATCGTTTTGTTCACGATTTCGTTGACGCCGGGTTCCATGCTGTAGTCTGTTTGCGAGCCCGACGCCAGAATTACGGGAATGGTTTTGTTCATGGTTCTTAATTTTCGGACGCATTCGACGCCGTCGATATCGGGCAGTTTCTGGTCGATTATCAAAAGGTCGGGCGGATTTACCGGGTCGTATTTCTTAAACATTCCTTTGCCGTCCGGCGCCGCGGTTATTTTATAACCGTACGACTCGAGCAGTTCGGTCAGCAGTTCCAGAAGTATATCTTCGTCTTCAACGAGCAGTATGTGTTTTTCTTTTTCGCTGATTTTTACTTTTGAACGCCCGGAAGACGGAAACGCAAGCAAGAATTCGCTCCCCTTTCCTTTCTCGCTCGATACTTTGATTGTGCCTTCGTAATTGTCGACCAATCGTTTTACGATGGATAATCCGAATCCTCTGTTTTTGACTTTCGACTTTGTCGAAAAATTCTCGTCGAAAATAAAAGGAATGATTTCGGGGTCGATGCCCGTTCCGTTGTCCGATATTTTGATTTGCACAAAAGGCTGAGTGTCGAACAAATCGGACGAACCCGCGCGGTCGGTCATTCCGATATTCGAAGTGGCAATAGTAACGGTTCCGCGATTACCGATAGCTTCGACCGCATTTACGATCAGGTTCAGCAAAATCCGGTAGAAATCGGAATATCGTCCTTCGACGGGATAAAGGTCTGATTGAAGTTTGAGATTGAATTTGATTTTATTTTTCTGACTGAGGCTGACGGTAGAAACAAGGTCTTCGATTAATTTATTGACGTCGATTTTCTTTTTGCGCGGCGGTTTCCCTTTCGATTCGGCTTGAATGTCTTCCATTATTTCGGCTGCCATAAAAGCGCTGTTTTCGATGCCGTTAATTATCGGCGCCACTTCGTCGTAATTTGCCACTTTCTTTTTAAGCGCTTCGAGGCTGTTTAAAATGCGCGTGATAATATTATTAAGGTCGTGCGAAAGGTGCGCAGCCGATAAATTTTGATTAGCCATTTTATTTCAGTTTGTACTTGATAATCTTCGAGTAGAGCGTTTTCTGGCTTATTCCGAGCGCCCGGGCGGTATTTTCCCGGTTCCACTGGAATTTGTCCAATGCCCTTTTGATATGGATTTTTTCGAGTTCTTCGAGCGTAAGGAATTCGCCGTCGTCTTCCGAAAATTTACTGAAGTCGAAATCGTCTTTCGGTATGTTCAAATCCTTCGGCTCGATAACGTTGCCTTCCGAAAAGATAATTGCTCTTTCGATCATATGTTCGAGTTCGCGCACGTTGCCCGGAAAATTATACCGGAGGAGCGCTTTCCGCGCGTTGTCGGATAATTTTTTGATCGATCTGACGGGCGATTTCTTTCTCAAGAAATATTCCGCCAGCAGAAGAACGTCGTTCTGTCGTTCGCGCAGAGGGGGAATAGTAAGAGTAATAACATTGAGTCTGAAAAGGAGGTCTCGCCGGAAATTTTTGTTTTCGGCTTCTTCCATCAAATTTTTGTTCGTAGCGCCGATTACCCGCACGTTCGATTTCAGATTCGAAACGCCGCCGATTCTTCTGAACTCGCCGTTTTCGAGAAATCTCAGCAGTTTGGGTTGAAGCGTAAGACTCAGCTCTCCGATTTCGTCGAGAAAGAGAGTGCCTCCGTCGGCAATTTCGACCAGTCCCTGTTTGGAAGTTTTGGCGTCCGTAAACGCTCCTTTTTCGTAGCCGAACAATTCGCTTTCGATCAACTGGTCGGGCAGCGACGCGCAATTGATTGCTACGAACGGTTTTGAAGCTCTTTCGGAATTTTTATGTATAAACTCGGCAAATAATTCCTTGCCCGTCCCCGTTTCGCCTTCTAGCAATATATTCGAATCCGACCGGGCGGCTTTTTCGGCAAGGCGGATTACGTCTTTAATGGCTTCGCTTTCGCCCACAATCGAACCTGCGTATGCCTGACTGACTTTCGAAGAAAGGATTTTGTTTTTGACAATTAAGTCTTTATGCTCCATGGCGCGTTCGATCGTTACGCAGAGCTGCCCGAATTCGTACGGTTTGGTAATGAAATCGTAAGCGCCTTTTTTGATGCAGTCGATAGCCGTACGCACGTCGGATTTAGCGGTCAATACGATTACCTGCGTGGATGGATGATTTTCCATAACGTATTCGAGAACGGTTTCGCCGTGGACTTCCTTCATTTCGAGGTCGAGCAGGATGATGTCGTAAGGAATCGATTTAAGTTTCTCGATGGCAAACTTGCCGTCGTAGACAACGTCGACGCGGTAGCCTTCGTTTACCAGCTCTTCTTTCAGAAGGTAACACAAAGTTTCGTCGTCGTCGGCGATTAATATTTTGGCGTCTTTCATATTTGCAATCGGGAAAATAAGTTGTTGAACAATATAAAAAAAATCGGGGATAAAACAATTTGTTAAAAGGGATTGAGGCTCGCCGGCGCCGGTTAATGTTTTCTTCCTCACACTTTAAGTTTAATAAAGGCGTTTGCAGGCGGAATTTTTTCCGCATTATTGGTATAAAAATTGAAAAATTGACGCGGTATAAATTGAAACAGTTGTATTTTATTTTCGTAAACCATATATTTGTTGACTCAAAAAATGATGCATTTGTAAATGCATCCCGCTAAAGGCGGGAAATTTTTTTGAAATTACAGCGGGCGCGTAGCTCAGGGGTAGAGCATCTGCCTTTTAAGCAGAGGGTCGGTGGTTCGATCCCACCCGCGCTCACTTTTCAAAGCCTTGCAGATTAAAATTTGCAGGGCTTTTTTGTTTTAAAAATTTCATGTCCCGGGGCTGACGAAAAGTTAAAAACAAATTTAAGAACGGCAAGTCTCGTCTTAAGGTTGTGTAATCGAGTAAAAGAAAAAGATAGCCTGAAAAATCCCTTCGGTTTTATTTTACGTGATAAGCCGGTTTCCGGCGCGCATTCGAAAATATTTGATTGACATTATTTTTAGATTTGTTTAATTTCTTGTTAAAATATGTGTATTGAGGGAATCGAGGGGACAATTGATGACCTTAAAAGAAACTAAAGACAAGCCCAAACTACTTGACCGGGTAAGAATAACGCTCAGAGCGAACCATTACGGTAGAAAGACTGAAGGAGCATACATCGTATGGATTAAGCGTTTTATTTTGTTTAACAATAAAAGCATATAGTATGCAGAACCGCCATATACTATAGTGATTTGGCGGGTTAAATAATAGTTATCTGTAAGAAGAGGGATAAGCAAAATGAAACTATACAAATATATCTCATCAGAAACGGCTCTTAAAAGTATAGTTGCTGGGAATATAAAATTTGCAACCATAGATAGCTTAAATGACCCCACCGAACTGTTGCCAAAAATCTATGAAAGTGAACTATTGAGGTCATTAGAAGAAAAGAGAGCAAATGGATATACAGAAGATGACTTAATTGATCTTCAGAGACAGGAAGCACTATTTAGAAAACTATCACCAGAGACTATGATAATACCTGCTCCCAAATCAATAGAAGAAGCTAATAGGATGATAAGACTTCCAGTTTATGACA
>NZ_JBPSEG010000009.1:0-124809 GCF_051488665.1 Melioribacter sp. Ez-97
TGTCTTTCTGAACCCGCCAACGGCGGGTGAAGAATCTCGAAAATCTGCAATGCAGATTCTTCGTCGTCCCGCTATCAGCGGGACTCCTCAGAAAGACAGATTACTCCATGAGTTTCACTAAATGCATTTGGATAATGCTGTAGTGTCTTTCTGAACACCGCCATCGGCTGGTGAAGCAAACTCTTATGAATACCAGTGAGATTACTTCGCTCCGCTGAAAGCGGGGCTCGTAATGACAAATAGCCAATAGAAATCGCCGGCTACGGAAAAAACAAACTCTAATTAACCGCAGAGATCGCTTTGAGGGAAGAAAAATAATAATTTCTTTATGTCTTCTGTTTTTTCTTTTTAGCTGCGGGGAAGAGAATGTTATTGAGGATTAAACGGTACCCCGGCGAGTTTTTATGAAAACTCAAATCCGTCGGCGGATCTCCCACCGCGTGCTGGTAATCTTCCGGGTCGTGTCCCCCGTAAAACGTAAATGTGCCCCTGCCGTAATTTCCGTGTATATATTTAACCTGGTCGGCGCCTTCGCGTTCGGCTAATATATAAACGGACTTTTTAATTAGACTTTTTCGAAACATTGTCGTCTGTCCCATAAATCCGTGAATCACGTTGACGTGATTTTGCGTGAGCATTGTCGGAACGGGGTCGTATTTGGCGGAGAAATCGAAGAGGGTAAAATAATCGTTCTGTTCGGGACCGACTTCCGCGGGTTGTATGTCGATGTCGCTGTACTCGTAAATCAACGGATTCATCTCGAGTTTAAAATTTTCGAAAGCGAGAGTTTCCGAAAAATCGAGCTTGTTCTGAGCGTCGGGATCGGGAGGGTCGCCGTCGTAAATTCTGTCTACTATATCGACCCGAAGAGCCGCAAGCGCAATATCGTATGAATCGGTAGCCGAACACATTGCAAACAGAAAACCGCCGCGCGCAATATAATTCCGGATTTCAAGAACCACGGCTTTTTCCATGTCGGATACTTTTTTGAAACCGAGTTTTCGCGCTTCCGATTCGTAAAGTCGCTGTTGTTCGATATACCACGGAGCGCCGCTGAACGAAGCGTAAAACTTGCCGTATTGACCCGTAAAATCTTCGTGATGTAGGTGCAGCCAGTCGTATTTATCGAGCGCTCCTCCGAGTATTTCGGCAATCCAGATTTTATCGTAAGGCACTTCGGCATAATCGAGCGCCAGAGTAACGGCGTCGTCCCAGGGCTTGAAATTCGGCGGAACATAAACCGCAATTTTCGGCGCTTTTTCGAGCCGGACTACGTCCATGTTTTGATCGGGACTCTGAACAAACGCATAAATCGAAACGGCTTCCTGAGAAGATATTTTTTCGAACGCCACGCCTTTTAATCTGCAGCGCAACGCCAATTCCTCGCTGTAATCGAACATGAACGAACCGCCTCTGTAATTCAAAAGCCAATCGCCCTGATAACCCTGTTCGAGTGCGTTGAATGCAATTCCGTAAGCTTTCAAATGGTCGGTCTGCGCGTTGTCCATATAGATTAAGATTTTCGGCTGGGCTGAAATCTGTAGCGAGACGATAAAAATTAAAAGCAGTTTTTTCATTTTATAAGAGAGGCTGTTCAAAGAACAGCCCGTTAAATCTATGCGGTTTTTCTGTCGGATTCGATATAAATCGGCTTTTCGCCTTTGAGCACCACGTCTTCGGTAATAAGGCATTTGTCGATATTGTCTAAGCCCGGCAGTTCGTACATAACGTCGAGCAAAATGCTTTCGACTATCGAACGCAATCCTCTGGCGCCGGTTTTTCTTTCGAGAGCTTTATTAACAATTGCGTCGAGTGCGCGCGGGTCGAATTCGAGTTCGACTCCTTCGAGCGCAAACAGTTTTTTATATTGCTTAATGATAGCGTTTTTCGGTTCCGTCAGGATATTTTTGAGAGCTTCGGCGCTCAATGCGTGCAATGGAGCTATAATCGGAATTCTGCCAACGAGTTCCGGTATCATACCGTATTTAATAAGATCCTCGGGCTGAACTTTTTCAACGAGATTGTCCCGGTCGAGTTCTTCGTTGCTTTCGATATTGGCGTCGAATCCGATAACGTTTCTGTTGATTCGCGACGCAATAATATTTTCGATTCCTTCGAAAGCGCCGCCGCAGATGAAAAGGATATTTTTTGTATTAACGTTGATGAGGCTTTGTTCGGGGTGTTTTCTGCCGCCTCTCGGCGGAACGCCTGCAATTGTGCCTTCCAGAATTTTGAGCAATGCCTGCTGAACGCCTTCGCCCGAAACGTCGCGCGTAATCGAAACGCTTTCGCTTTTGCGCGCAATCTTATCGATTTCGTCGATATAAACGATTCCTTTCTGTGCTTTTTCGAGGTTGTAATCGGCAGCCTGAAGAAGCCGCACCAGAACCGTTTCGACGTCGTCCCCGACATATCCGGCTTCGGTTATTGTCGTTGCGTCGGCTATTGCAAACGGAACGTCGAGTATTCTTGCCAACGTTTGCGCCAGGAGCGTTTTCCCGACGCCTGTCGGTCCGATTAACAATATATTGCTCTTTTCGATTTCGACGTCGTCAACATCGAAGAACGAAGCCGGCGCGTTTATTCTTTTATAATGATTATAAACGGCTACTGCTAAAATCTTTTTGGCTTTTTCCTGGTCGATTACGTATTCGTCGAGATTTTTTTTGATCAATTCCGGAGTAATCGACAGATTAACCGTTTCTTTCTTGTTGAAATTCGAAAGATTATTCTTCAGTATTTCAACGCTTGTTTTGATGCAGATATCGCAAATATAAACATCGGGTCCGGCAACCATACTCGATACTTCGCTTCCGTCCCTTCCGCAGAATGAACATTTAATCGTTTTGGGTTCTCTTTTGTTAGCCATCTTTGCCTTTTTTTGTTTGTATATAATTTAAATTTTGTATTGCCGTTTCAAGATATAATGAATCGGGATATTTCTCAAGAAAATTTTTGTATAAATCGCCGGCTCTGCTCTCGTCTTTCAAACCGTACTGATAAATTTGCGCCGTAAGTAAAAGAGCTTTGTCGCTTAAAATTCCGCTTTCCGATTTACCGGTCAATTCGTTCAAGTAGTCTATCGCTTCTCCGTATCTTTTCGTATAAATATGGATTTCGGCAAGTCTGTATAATGCAAAATCCTTTAAAATAAACAGATTATCGCGATTAATTAAATCTTTTAATAAAGCGACCGCTTCTTCGTACTTTTTTTGAAACGCAAATAAATCACTTTTTGCATAAATAGCAAGATTTAAAGAATCCCGTTTTAAAGCGGAAATCAGAGCCGAAAGCTCAATAGCGTCGTTGGCAAAAGCGGTCGACAGGTCCCCGGAAGCCGTTTTCAAATTCGATAGAGCGGATTCGAAATTATTCTGCCAGAAATCGATTTTGGCTTTCCGGTAATAAGCTTCGGCTTTTAAATCCGCCGCGGATTTGTTATTCAACAATATATTATCGAAAAAAGTTTTGGCTTGTTCAAGGTTACCGGAAAAAACAGCAATTAAACCCCGCTTGACGAAAGCTTTTGCTGAATATTCGGTTCCCGGAGCTCTCAGATTTATAATAGTGAAAATCGAATCGGCAAGGCGGTAATTTCGAAGGTATTCGAATTCAATTTCCGCTCTCGAATAGAGGGCTTGAATATAAATATTGCTGCCGGCATATTCTCCCGCAATCTTTTTATATTCTTCCGAGAGGCGTTTATATTCCGCGGTATCCGTATTTTCCGAATACGGCCAAATATCGTTTTTATGAGTTTCGGTCAGTCGGGAACGAAGCGCTTCAACATACGATAATTTTGCAATCGGAACTATATTCGAACCGGGGAAATTATCGATTATATATTTATAGCCTGTCAATGCCGCGTCGTAAGCTTTGCTTCTCAACGCGTTTTGAGACATCGAATAGATCGCCGCGCCGTTGCTGTTTATTATTTTTTCATATTCGATAGTATACTTTAAAGCCGAATCGTAATTGCCGTTGAGCATGTTGCAGTAGGAAATCAAATCGAGATAAATCGGCTGCGGGTTGTCTTTGTAATACGATTCGAGAGTGGCGATAATTTCGTCGAGCGCCTTCTTGTTGCCCGAATACGAATTGAATTTGGTCTTGATCAATCCGATCTGATCGGGTTTTAATGACAGAAGATAGCAATATTCAAGAGTCGCTTCTTTGTAACGCAGAGTTAAGGAATAAATGTTAGCCAGGTCGAGAGTGAAGATCGATTTATCGCTCGACAATTCCCGTCCCATTTTCAAATACTCGAGCGCGCGATCGAGCGCCCTGCTTTCGATAGCGTAATTTGCAATTATTCTGTAAGTTGAAATCGAAGCCGGATTTGTCTCGATTCCTTTATCCCAGTAAAAATATGCAGAATCGGACATCTCTTTCATAAAAAAGACCGACCCCATTAAACCGTAAAGCGAAGGATCGTTCGGAGAATATTTAAGCCGCGCGGATATTATATCGACAGCTTCGTCGTATTTCTTTTGTTTGATGTAGATATTGTAGAGAGCGTTGAAATAAGAGTAGTTCCACGGCTGCTGTTCGATCAGTTCGATTAAAAGGTTTTCGGCTTTTTCGAAATTGCCGGCGCTCTCGTAATTCTGTGCGAGTTTGAATTTAGTTTCGGCGTCCTGCCCTGAAATTACCGAACGTAAAACGAAAAAACTTACGAATAGGATTTTATATAAGATACTTCTCTTCAAAAATATTACCTATGTTTAATATGCGGTTCGGATCGAAAGCCAGTTTAATCAAAGCCATTTTCTTAATTACATTGTCGTCGTACATCAATTTGAGATACTCGCGTTTGAGTTTTCCGATGCCGTGCTCTGCGGATACAGTGCCTTTGAGTTTAACCGCATTGCCGCAGATTTCCCTGTAGATTTCCAAAGCCCGTTTGTGTTGCCCGGCGTCGTCCGGCAGCATATTCAAATGGATGTGCGAATCGCCCGCGTGTCCGTAAACAACGTAATTGAGTCCTGCGTCGGAAACCAATTTAATTGTGTCGAAATAAAATTTTTTGAACGAATCGAACGGAACGGCTACGTCGGTGCCGATTTTCTTGAGTCCTCTCTGCGACATATAGTCGTTAACTTTCAAAGCTATGGCGTGTCGGAAATCTTTGAATTTGTCCGTTTCTTTTCTGTCGTTTGCAATCCAGGAATCTTCTTCCATGCCGTTATGTCTTGAAATCAATTCCATCCATCCGGAAATTAACTCGTCTTCGTTGTCTTCGATTTCCTGTTCGAACCAGACGGCGGCTTCGGCATTTTCGGGAATATTGGAATAATCGCCGCGCAGAAATTTGAGCGTAAACTTGTCGAACAGTTCCAAACCGCGCGCCGAAATAATCGAATCGTCTTCAAAGCGCGAAAGCTTTGCCGCTTCTTCGATAAAGTTGAGAGCGTCTTCTTCCGATTCGAAGAATATTATACACGATAAAATATTTTTCGGAAGATCGATTAATTTCAACTTTATTTCGGTAATAATGCCGAGCGTTCCTTCGGAGCCGATGAAAAGGTCGATTAAGTCCATCTTTTCTTTGCAGTAGTATCCGGCTGCGTTTTTTGTAGACGGCATATCGTAACGCGGCAATTCGAATGAAATAATCGAGCCGTCTTCCGCCGGGAGGATTGCGTGCAAACCGTCCGCTATATGCTGTCCCCGTTCGATATTCAATTTTCTCCCGTCGGGCAGTACGATTTTTAGCCCGAGAACATAAGAACGTGTGGGACCGTATTTGAATGTTCTGGCTCCTGAGGCGTTGGTTGCGACTGTCCCGCCGATATAACAATTCCGCTCAGTCGGATCGGGCGGATAAAACAGGTCTTTGCTTTCCACTTCGTGTTGGAATTCGTTCAGTATTACGGCGGGTTGAACTACGGCGTATTTGTCCGTTGAATTTATCTCAATTATTTTATTCAGTTTTTCCATCGAAATAAGAATGCCTTCTTCGGGAACGCGCGCTCCCGTCAATCCGGTGCCGTTTCCCGCAACTGTAATCTTTGTTTTACCGGCGTTACACTTTTGGATTATTTCCGGAATTTCTTCTTCCGATTCGGGTATATAAACTGCGTCGCATTTTCCCGAATAATTTGAAGCGTCCGAAAGATAGTTCTGTATTTCGTCCGGATTCGATTTGATGATCATGCTGAAAATTCCCTCGTTTAATCGACAGATTTGCCGTGTCTTTCCATTATTTCTTTCCAGGTTTCGTAATCGAGCTGCTCGGATTCCTCGATTAGTAAAACCGGTATGTCGTTTTCAATTCGATAGCGTCTTCTGGTCTCTTTATCGGTCGAAACCAAAAATTCGCCGTCGAGAATCAAATCGGCTTTCGATTCCGGGCAGCAGATAATTTCTAATAATTCCTTGGAAATCATTTTTCCTCCAATGCTGGGAAACAGGTATGCAAAGATACGAAACTTAAGCGAAATCGTTATATTTGGAAATCCAAAGGGAACAATATGAAGACGGAAAAATTTTACGACGGCGTTTCTTCTTTCTACGACGATATGATTTCTTTCGAATCGAATTTAGCCAGGAGAGAAGATTTCTATAAAAAAATATTTAACGCAAGAGGAAAAACAGCCGACCTCGGATGCGGCAGCGGACTCGATTCGATAGCTCTGGCTAAATCGGGTTTTGACGTCACGGCGTTCGATCCTTCGGAAAAGATGATTGAATCTTTGAATAGGAAAGCGGAGTTGTACGGACTTGATATCGAAAGCCGAAAATGCAGAATGGAAAACATACCGGCAGAGTTCGACGGTAGTTTCGATTATGCGGTTTCGATGGGAAATACGATCACGCATCTGAACAAGAAAAATCTTAAAGAAGGAATAAAACGGGCTTATGAAATATTAAAGCCCAGAGGAATTTTCTTTTTGCATCAGCTCAATTACGATTACTTCATAAAAAATTCAATCAGAATAAACAGCATTAAAACGGGCGCGAGAATAATCGTGCGTTTTTATGATTTCAGCAGAAAAAAAGCGCGTTTTAATATTCTTGAATTCGCACCGGAGAAGCCGAAAGATTACAGGCTTTATTCGGTAACTCATTACATTCATAATCACGAAGAAATTAAGGCTGTCCTTTTTAAAGCGGGATTTAACGAGATAGCGTTTTATGCCGACATGAATTTGACGCCGTTCGAGAGGGAGTTTTCAAAAGAAATGTTTATCCTTTGCAGAAAGTAAATTAAAGGCTCAGAATTTTTCTTACGGTTTTTTCTTTCAACTGCGCCAGACTTTCTTTTGCAAACATTTTATAAGCTTCGTCTCTGAGCCGTCCCCATTTATCGTGAACAGGACAGGGATTATCATTGGAACATCCGGGAAATCCGAGCACGCAGCTTTTGAAAATTTTATCGCCGTCGATGGCTTCGATGATGTCGATGAGATAAACGTTGTTAGGGTTTTTTGCCAGATAAAACCCGCCGTTTTTGCCTTTCTTGGAACCGACAATTCCTTTGTATGTAAGAGTTTGCAAAACTTTCGATACAAACTCCTTCGGCACTTTCAATTCTTTCGATATTTCCTCGGCGTTGAAAACTACTTTTTCTTTTTTGATTGAAAGAAAAAGAACAGCCTGAATGCCTAATTCGCATGCTTTCGAAAAGAAGACGGTCATTGCCCGGTTCCCGAATCTGTGTTGTTTTCCTGATTGACGAATATTGTTTGAGTGGGATAAGCGAATTCGATTCTTTCCCGCTCGAAGAGTTTATAAATTTCTAGATTTATGCTTTGTTGTATGTCGAGATAAGTAACCATTTCCGGCGACAGAACAAAGTAGACAAATTCGAAATTGAGGCTGAAGTCACCGTAACTAACAAAATGTCCTCTGTCGTATTGAACAAGCTCGTGTCGCGTAATTATTTCTTTTACCATGTCCGGAATAGCTTTTAATTTTTCGTGAGGAGTTTGATAAACGACTCCGATTCTTAGAACGGCTCTCCTTTTTTCCATCCGTTTGAAATTGTGAACAGTTGCGGTTGTAAGCCGGGAATTGTTGACTATTAATTGTTCTCCGGAAAGCGCTCTTATTTTCGTAGTCTTAAGACCGATTTTTTCAATATTGCCCAATTGACCTTCGAAATTGACAAAGTCGCCGACTTCAAAAGGTTTGTCGAAGAATAGAACAAAATAACTAAAAAGGTCGCCGAGAATAGCCTGCGCCGCCAGAGCCACTGCCACGCCGGATATGCCGAGTCCCGTTACTACGGCGGAAACCTGAAAGCCGAAATTGTCGAGTAAAAATATTACGCCAACCGACCACACGATCAAATCGACCAGTCCAAGCAACGGTTGAATGCGGTTGTAATCGGATTCGCGGTCGCGCTGAATAAAATAACGTTCTATAAAATACTTGATGATAACAACCGTAAAGCGCACGACGAAATAAGTAATTAATACGGAATAGACGGCGACAACTATCTTTTCCGTTTCTTCGCTTAATTTAAGACGCTCTATTATCAGATAAAGTATGCCGAGATAAATTGCGGGAACAAAAAATTTATTTATGCTTTTGTTCAGGAAGTTGTATTTCGATATATAGCTCGACTCAAAACGTTCCTTCAGTCTTTGAAGTACGAATTTTTTAATAATCTTTATCAATATAAATACGGCGAGAAAAACTCCCAACGCCAGCAGGTAATCTTCGATTGTGTTGCCTAAAAATTCTTTCTTTAAAAACATTAATTCCTCTTCAAAATGGCGCAGATAAATATAAAAAAACCCGCATTAAAAAATGCGGGTTATATCTAAATTGTCAGATGCGTTCTTATTAATTCAGAGCGTAGACCGGCAAGACCTCTTCGCTCGGTTTTAGCTTTTCGATTCGCACTTTAATGACGCCCGGATGAATCATGCCGAGAGCCATCGCTGCGCCTTTCGATAAATCGATATCGCGGCCGTCGATATAAGGACCGCGGTCGTTAATTTTAACAACAACGCTTTTTCCGTTTCGTAAATTGGTTACGCGGAGATATGTGCCGAACGGCAATTCTTTATGCGCCGCAGTCAATGCCATCTGGTCGTAGATCTCGCCGTTTGCCGTTAGCCTGCCGTGGAATCCCGGACCGTACCAGGACGCTACCCAGTTGCCTACTGGTTCGTATTCCACAGCCGCTATTGCGGGACTTGAATCTATGCTTAGTATTACTTTCGAATCCTCGTCATTAACGCTTGCAGACGAGCTTCCGATGTCTACCAGCCCTATTACCAATGCAGCTGTCGTTATTATAAGTGTCGTTTTAATTATACGCAAATATTACCTCTGTTTGTTATACATAACTGTTAATTGAATGAGAATAAATCAGAATAGTAAAATCGGGGATACTATATTTTCAGGTTTCTTCTGAGCGCTCTTTGAGCCTCGTCTTTGTGAATGGAGTTGTTGAAGATGTTATTGACGTTTTGAGCTGTATGGATTGTTAACTCCGGTTTGAAGTCTGAGCATGCAATTCCGGACGAAACGGTATGAACGGTTTCGTCTGTAATTATATTTTCAATTACCGTCGTCGCAGAATTATTTTGAATCGCGTGTTGATGGGATGTAATTCCCGAATGATACGCGAATAATAAACCGGCAAAAGCTATAAAACTATATTTCCTGAATTTCGTTTTCATTATAGCCTACAAATATATGGCGTAAAGGGCAAAGAATCAACCATTGGTTAAAAATTAAATAATTTAACTGTGTTTTCGATTAATCTTTGCCGTTATAGTGACATATACGTTTCTCGCAATTTTATTTTATTTTGTATCTCTAAATTTATTTGAACTATTCAACAAAATAACGGGGCGTATGGTTTCAGTAATTTTTCAAAGCCTGTCGGAATCCGCAATAAGAAGTCTGATAAACGATTTCAGAAAATTAAACGTTGAGACTGAATTTATTTCCCTCGGCGCGACTTTTAACGACGAAAATGTAATAAACGTAACGGAAGCCGAACCGCTATCCTCTAAAGCGATAAAAAAAATTGCCGAAATAATTTCGAATAAATATGTAGTGTGGATCAGCCGGTACGAGAATAAGGAAATAAAAAGAATAGATTTTCGCGAAGGAGCCTTGCAAAAATTGATTGATGTTTTTTCAAAACAAAATCCGGCAATGGCATACTCGAACTTTGCGGAATATGATTCTTCTACCGGCAAGAAGCTTGAGCACCCGCTTATTCCTTATCAAATCGGGAGCATAAGAGACGATTTCGATTTCGGTATGGCAATTATGTTGAACGGCGGATTAATTAAAAAAGTAGCTGCAGAAATGAATGAGGATTATTCGTTCGGAGGTTTTTACGATTTGCGTCTGAGGCTTTCCGAAATCTCGGATTTGGTTCATATAGACGAGTATCTTTATTCCGCCGAGATAGAACGAAAAACCGAAAAGATGGAAGAACATTTTAAATATGTGTCCGCGGAAAAGAGAACAGTGCAAGTCGAATTCGAAAAAGCAGCCACAGAACACCTGAAAAGAATAGGAGCGTATATTAAACCCGGCAGAATATTGATCGATTTCGAAAAAATTAAAGTGAGTTTTCCTGTCGAAGCTTCCGTTATAATACCAGTTAAGAACAGAGTAAAGACGATCGAATCGGCGGTGAATTCCGCATTGTCGCAAAAAACCGACTTTGATTTTAACGTTATTGTTGTCGACAACCATTCCGACGACGGGACAACGGAGGTATTGGCAAAGATTGCCTCTTCAAATGACAAACTTATACATCTGATTCCGGAAGAAAAAAATCTGCTAATAGGCGGCTGCTGGAAATACGCTGTCAATAGCGTTAATTGCGGCAGGTTTGCTGTCCAGCTCGACAGCGACGACCTTTATTACGACACAAACACGCTGACAAAAATAATTAACAAGTTCTACGATGAAAATTCGGCGATGGTAATCGGATCATACAAATTGACCGATTTTAATCTCAACGAAATTCCGCCCGGCATTGTAGACCACCGCGAATGGACTGAAGACAACGGCGCCAACAATGCGCTGCGAATAAACGGACTGGGCGCGCCGCGTGCTTTTTATACGCCTCTTCTGAGGCAAATTGATATTCCGAACGTAAGCTACGGAGAGGATTATTATCTCGGCATTACTATCTCGAGGAATTATAAAATATCAAGAATTTATGAACCGGTATACATATGTCGCAGGTGGGAGGGCAATTCCGACGCCAATCTTTCTCAAGAGAAAATCAACAAGAATAATTACTATAAAGATTCGCTGAGAACAAAAGAAATTATCGAAAGACAAAAGATGAATAAACATGCTGACCAATAAAACCGAGAAAAACGATTTCAAATTAGCCGGGCAGGCAATCGAGCTGCTGGAGAAGCAGCTGGCAGAATGGGAATTTTTAAAAGAAAATTACGAAAAGCTCTCCGGTATTGTTTCCAAAGAAATTCGTTACGAAGATTATAAGTTTATCGCGCTGCATAATCCGGGAAGGATTAAATCGACCGCTGCGGATGTTTCGGATTCGGGCATCAAAAACAGAAAATGCTTCCTTTGCAAAGAAAACCTTCCGGAAAAACAAAGGGGAATCGTATACAATAAAAAATATAATTTGCTCTGCAATCCTTATCCCGTAGCAGGAAAACATTATACGATAGTTAAGCTGAAACACATGCCGCAGCAGATTGTGGGCAATATTGAGGATTTGCTCGATTTGACTAGGCAGATGAGCAAATATTTCACTCTCTTTTACAACGGTCCGAAATGCGGAGCCTCGGCGCCCGACCATATGCATTTTCAGGCGGTCGAAAAAATGAAAATGCCGTTGGAAAATGATTATAAAAAACTAATTAACGATTCGAGAAATTTCAGGATCGATAAATCCCGCATTTCAATTACCGCCGCCGAGACTTATCCGGCTAAGCCGGTTATCGTGGAGTCGGAGCATAAAGGGGAAATTCTGAAAGCGTTCAGAACAATTCTCAATGCATTAAAAAAAATATACGAACCGAAAGAAGAGCCAATGATTAATATAGTGTCCACGTACGAAGGGAATAAATGGAGTTTGTTTATTTTTCCGCGGAAGGAACATCGTCCGAAGGAATTTTATTCCGGCGAATTGATTGTAAGTCCCGCAGCTCTTGATATGGCTGGTTTGTTTGTGTTTCCACGCAAAGAAGATTTCGATAAAATCGACCGGGATAAATTGATCGATATTTACAAACAGGTTTCCTTTACGAAGGAATATTACGAATTCCTGAAGAAAAAGCTCTTCGAAAAATATATAGGCGTTTAGAGTATTTTTATTGAAATCACACTTACGTCGTCTTCCAGTTCGCCGCCTGTAAATTCCAATAATTTTTCGCGCAGCAAATCGACGGTATTGTCTTCCGGTTTGATGTTCCCGATAAAATCAAGCAGCCGCCGGTTGCCGAATAATTCTCCTTCCTTATTTCTTGATTCCGTTATGCCGTCGGTAAAAAGGATTATTTCGTCGCCGCTTTTAATATCGATAATCTTGTTCGAATATTGACCGTCCGGATTGAAGCCGAGAAGAAGTCCGGCTGATTCGATAAACTCCGCATTATTTCCGGTGCGATAAATAATGGGCAGGTCGCCCGCGCCGGAATATTTTGCAGTTTTATTTTTTGTGTCGATTATTACTACAGAAAGAGTAATGAATACTTCCGAAATGCGTTCGTCTCTGTAAACCGATTCGTTAATGCGTTGAAGTATAATATCCGGATTTAATTCGGCGGCTGATTCAAGCACGATTCTTGCGGCTGTTCTTACGTAGCCGGCGTACGCAACCGCAAAGTACCATGCGCCCCAACGTTTCCCCATTACGTCGCCCAGGATAACCGCTATGCTGTCGTCGTTGATTTTAATATAATCGATAAAATCTCCGCCGGGCACGTTTTTGTACGGAGCGTGCCATTGCAGAATTTTTAATCCTTTAAATTGAGGAGGCGATTCGGGAACCACTTTTGCCGCCATCGAATCCGCGGCTTTCTGCACTTCGTCCACAACCTTTTCTCTCTCTTTTTCGAGACTTTTGAGTATGGCTGATACTTTTGCTATTACAATTTTAGGACTGGACGTTTTTACGATATAATCTTCAATTTCAAGGTCGTAACCCAGAAGCATGTCCTCCTCTCCGCTTTTGGCGGTAAGGAATACAAACGGTATCGATTTATGTTCGGGATTGTTCAGCAATTCTTTTCTGAATTCGAAGCCGTCCATAACCGGCATCATAATATCGCTTATGATTAACGCGGGTTGAACTTCGTCGATTATTTCGAGCGCCGTTTTGCCGTTCTCGGCGTGAACGCATTCAAATCCCGCCTTTGTTAAATTGTGAATAAATAGCCTGGCGATATTCGGTTCGTCTTCTACGAGCAAGATTTTATTTGCAGATGAAGTTGCCATGTTTCCCGCGTTCCGATTATTTGAAACTGTTGATTGCAGAATTTATATCCGTATATACTTCGAATACTCTTTGAAGCCGCGTAAGTTCGAACATAGCGCGCACGTTCGGTCTCAAGCCGACGAGTTTTAGATCGCCGCCCTGATTGATGGTTCTTTTTAATGCGCTTACAAGCACGCCGAGAAAAGTAGAATCGATAAAGTCGACTTTGCTCAGGTCGATAATTACTTTTTTAAATCCCTGTTCAATTTTTGCGTAGATCATTTTTTTTAGCTGCTCCGCGTCTTTTATTGTGGCTCTGTCGATGTCGAGTTTGATCGATATTATATCGTCGAAAGTTCTTTCCTGAATATTCATGACTTACTCCGATTATTTTTTATAATCGATATTGTATTTTTCCATTAGCCTGTAAAGCGTGGCGCGTCCGATTTTTAATTTTTTCGACGCTTCGACTATATTGCCGTCGGTAACTTTAAGAGCGTGTTTTATGGCTTCTTCTTTCAATTTCTCGAGCGGAATTATCGGAGAATTGTCGTCGAATAAGATTCCGTTGGAAGGCAAAGAGGCTGTGACTTCGCCCGATGTTATCGAAGGCGGCAGAACATCGGTGTCAATTAAATCGCCGTCTGTGAGTATAATGCATCTTTCAATTGTATTTTCGAGTTCTCGCACGTTGCCCGGCCAGTCGTAATCGTATAGAAGTTTTAGCGCTTTTTTCGTTACGCCTTTTACATTTTTCCCGAGTTTCTCGTTGTTCTTTTTGATGAAGTGGTCTATCAATACCACTATGTCGCCTCTTCTTTCCCTGAGAGGAGGTATTGTGATTGGGAATGAGCTGAGGCGATAGTAAAGGTCTTCCCTGAATAATTTTTTTTCGACGCATTCGCGCAAGTCGCGGTTTGTAGCGGAAATGATTCTGACGTCGGTTTTGATAATTTCGTTGCCGCCGACGCGTTCGAATTCCTTTTCTTGAATTACGCGCAGAATTTTTGCCTGCAATGCAATATCCATTTCGCCGATTTCGTCGAGGAAAATCGTTCCGCCGTTGGCAAGTTCGAATTTCCCGATTTTTCTTTGGTGCGCGCCTGTAAAGGCTCCTTTTTCGTGACCGAAGAGTTCGCTTTCGAGCAATTCTCTCGGTATCGATGCGCAGTTGACAACTACAAAAGGAGCGTCTTTTCTGCTGCCGTTGTAATGAATTGCGCGCGCAATCAATTCCTTACCGGTTCCGCTTTCGCCCTGAATCAAGACGGTTATGTCGTTGTGCAGGACTTTCGAAACCATACGGAATGCTTCCTGCATTTTTTTATCTGCGGAGATTATGTTGTCGAAACTGAATTCTTTTCGGATGTCTTCTTTAAGATTTTTAAGCTCGCGCTCGAGGTCGTAATTTTTAATTGCGTTCCGGATGGCTGATTCAAGCCGGTTTTTGTCGATCGGCTTCGGAAAATAGTCGAAAGCTCCCAGGCGGATTGATTCGAGCGCCACTTCCACGCTGCCCTGAGCCGACAACATTATTACGGGCAAACTCGGTTCGTGCGCTTTCACTTTGGAAAGAATCTCGTTGCCGTTTATATCGGGCAACATTATGTCGAGCAGAACCAAATCCGGATTTTCATTTAAAGATTTCAAAAAATCCGTGCCGTTCGTAAATGTTTTTACATTGTAGCCCCACTGGTTTTTACACCAGTGCGTCAGCATCTTCAATATCGATTCTTCGTCGTCTACAATATAAATTGTTTTTTCCATAGTTCAATCTTTCTTCTTTGGAAGTCGTATTATAAAAGTGGAGCCTTTGTTTTCCTGACTGATTACTCGAATAACGCCTTTGTGAAGGTCGACGATTTGTTTTACGAGCGCAAGACCGAAGCCCGCTCCCGGCTGGAGCGCGCCCTGACGGTAAATTTTTGAAAACTTCTGGAACAATTTTGGAATTTCTTTTTCGGGAATCCCGATGCCCGTGTCGTTAACTGCAATTTCAATTTCCCTGTCGAAGTTTTCCACGATAACGGATATTCTGCCGTTGGGCGGCGTAAATTTAATCGCGTTCGATATCAAATTTCCTATAGCCTGCATAATCCGGCTTTTATCGGCATAGATTACAATTTTTTCTTCCGGGAATTGGACGGACAGGCTCAATTCTTTTGCTTTTATTTGCCCGCTGTAGGAATCGAGTAGTTCGTTTAGGGCGTCCGCCAGATCGAATTCTTCTTTTAATAATTTTTCTTCTCCCGATTCGAGCTTCGAGAAATCGAGCACGTCGTTTATCAACTTGGCTAATCTTTTGCCTTCGGTAAGGATAATATTGCTGAACTCCCTGATTGTTTCGGGAGGCAGTTCGTTGTCCGTGGATATCGTTTCGGCAAAACCTACAATCGAAGCCAGAGGAGTTCTGAGTTCGTGAGATATGTTCGATATGAATTCGCTCTTAAGTTTGCTTACTTCTTCGAGCACGTTGATTTTTTGTTTTGCCCTTTCTCGTTCGATTGAAATTATTCTGTTGGCTTCGATCAATTTTGAATTGAGTTCTTTAATTTTCTTTTCGTCGGCTTTGCGGGCTGAAATATTTCTTCCCACGCACACAATGCCAGTTACCTCGTCGTCGATTATCAACGGTTTCGCATGAACCTCGAATATGATTGGATTGCCGTGTTTGTCCATGAATTCCACTTCGAAAAATACTTTGTCGCGCGAATCGATAAGTTTCGAAAATGCGTCGGCTACGATGAATTCGTTGTCTTTGTTGACAAATTCGAGTATATGCTTGCCGGTCATTTCCTGAGGATTAAAACCGAGCGTTTTCGAGCCGTTTTTATTGATCGTGCTGATATATCCGAAACCGTTCAAGATGAATATCAAATCGTCGGCGGTGTCGACCAGAACCCTCAATTTCTCTTCGGAGTTTTCGAGCTTTAGCTGGTTTATCTTTTCTTCGGTAATGTCGATTATCATGCCGATTATTTTTACGACCTTCCCGTTTCGAATTATCGGAATTCCGTTGTGCCGTACCCAATGCTCTTTGCCGTAACGGTCTTTCATCTGATATTCAACGCAAGCCGTGTCGCCGCCGCGCAGCGTATCGATAAATTCTTTGAATCTGCCGAAATGTTCCTTCTTGATCGTCCTCAAAATCAAAAATTTGTTTTCATAGATTTCCCGGGGCGTAAAACCGAAAATCATTCTAACGGCGTCGCTTATATAATAATATTCGCTTCCGTCGTAATTGGTGGAGAATACAACCGCATTGAGGTTGTCGACCGTTTCCCGCAGGTTGTCGTCCCCGTGCGATTTTTCAGCGTCTCTGAAAATTGTCAGTAGTCGGGGTGAACCTTTGCCGCCCAGAAAAATCGAATCGACGTAAAAGGATTTTTCAATTTTTCCGTTTTTGTATCTTAAATACGAATTCAATGCGCTTTTGCCGCTTTTGAAAGCTTTAATAAAAGGCAGTTTGTCGAAAGAAATTTTTTCCCCGTTGTCGTCGTAAAACAGATCCGATTGAAAAAATTCTTTTGTCGGTTCCTTGCGAATTCCCAAAAGGCTTTTGAGTTTTTTTGACACGTATAAATTATCCGCGCTTTCAATAATCTCCAAAGCCGGTAAATTTAAGGTCTCGGTATATTTTTCGACTTTTGCTTTTGTCATTAACTGTTTGAAAAAATTATTATGAATGGTATAAAATAAATCTATTTTTGTTTAAAAACACATTTTTTGATGCGTCGAAGTCAAATTGCCGCTGCCTTCTTTTTGTTAAGACGCAAAATAAGAAGGAAGAATAAACAAAGGAGCGATGCAAAAATCCAGTAAGCGCTTCTTGCGTTGACGTCGATCATTAAAGAACCAACTACAGGTCCCGCAATAGTGCCTATGCCGTAAAACATTACATAATATCCGTTCGCTTCGGCAATGAAATGCTTGTCAACTTTTTCCATCGTATAATTAAGTCCCAAAGTATAATACGCAGGCACTATTCCTCCGATTAAAAAAAACAAAACGACCAGGAAAACAAAGTCCGTATGAAAAAGAGGAAACATGAATAGCGCGGCTAATATTAAAGATACGGCAGAGAGAAGATCGCTTTTGTTAGTCTTTTCCGCCATGTAACCGATCAGATAGAGCAGTATAATGCCTCCGACTACAAACGACGTCAAAAAAGAAGACACTTCCGTTGTATCGTAGAGACTTCTCAAACCGTAAATCGGAATAACTACCACAAGCGAAGATTCCATTGTGCCGTACACGGCAGACGAGACTAAACCGATGAAAGGCATGTCCGTCAGCCGCATTTTACGGTTGTTTGAATCCTCGCGCGCGAAGCGAAAATCTTCAAAGAACAAAAAATATAAAATCCAGACAATGAACATGACCGCAGAACCGATAAGAAAAGGCGCCCAATCGGAAATTTCCAATGTCCAGATTAAAAGGGTTCCCAGCGCTATTCCGATCGATAAAAGAACTACGTAAATGCCCGTATTTTTTCCGCGGTTTGTGTCGTCGCTGTAGTAATTAATAATGAATTCGGTCGAAACGAAAATAAGCGTGCCGCCGACTCCCATAATAAATTTAACCGTTAGCAAAACCGGATAATTGTACCAGTATATATGAGCAAGAGCTCCTGTTGTCCAGATAAAAAATCCGATTAAACCAATTTTTCTGATGCTGTATTTTTTGATCAACTTCCCTGCAAGCGGAGAAAAAATAACAATACTAACATATCCTGCTGTAGTTACAAAGCCGGTTAACAAAGCCGGAGTCTCTGCTTTTTCGAGAAGAATTACCGTAACCGGATTGATTAAGCCGAATCCGATGCCTCCTATTGCAATTCCGACGAGCGCCAGGTAGAAATTTTTGTGCATAAACGAATCCAATTTCCCCGGCAAAAATACGAAGAATAGATTAATGGATAATAATTATATAATTTTGTACGAACAGATTGAAAGGATGGTTAATGACCGATAAAAAACCGGAATTACTGGCGCCTGCGGGCAACTGGAGTATGTTAAATGCGGCAATCAAAGCCGGGGCGGACGCCGTCTATCTTGGCGTGGAAAGATTGAATATGCGAGCCCTTGCAAAAAATTTCGAACTGGACGAGCTGCCGGAAATAGTAAAGCATTGCAAGGACAAAGGCGTTGACGTTCATTTGACATTAAATACAATTGTATATGAAAACGAACTTAGCGAACTCGAGGAAATAATAAAAAAAGCTAAATCCGCCGGAGTAGACCTTATAATCGGATGGGACTTCTCGGTAATCCAGCTGTGTAAAAAATATAACGTTCCGTTTTGTATCAGTACTCAAGCCTCGGTGTCCAATTCCGTAAGCGCGGAATTCTTCCGCCGGCTCGGCGCCAAGCGAATTGTGCTAGCGCGCGAATGCTCGCTCGAACAAATCAAAGAAATAAAAAATAAAGTGGACGTTGAAATCGAGGCGTTTGTTCACGGCGCTATGTGTATTGCCGTAAGCGGACGCTGTTTTATGAGTCACGAAGTATTTAATAAAAGCGCCAACCGCGGCGAGTGCCTGCAGCCCTGCAGAAGAGAATACGAAATTAAAGACAGCGACGAAAAGTTTTCCATGATTCTCGGAGAAAATTACGTCCTCTCTCCTAAAGATTTGTGCACTATCGATTTTATTGAACTCCTGATTGAAGCGGGTATCGACTCTTTTAAAATCGAAGGCAGAAAAAGAAGCCCGGAATATATCTATAACGTAGTCTCCGTATACAGAAAAGCAATCGACCTTTATTATGAAAATAAATTGAACAGTGAAATTAAAGCGGAATTGAAAAACAAATTGTCCGAAGTGTATAACCGCGGATTTTCTGCCGGGTTTTATCTGGGCGCTCCCGGGCAAAAAGATTATGCGGAAGCATACGGCAGTTTAGCCGCTACCCGGAAAAGATTTATTGGCAGAGTGATTAATTATTATAAGAAGAACAAAGTGGCGCACATTGTTGTCGACGCCGACCGACTCGAAACAGGCGATCAACTCTACATTATCGGCAATACCACGGGCGTGGTGGAACTGAAGGTAAATTCCATGCTGAAAGACGACGAACCGAAAAACAAAGCGGTCAAAGGCGACGATGTTACGATTTATTGCGAAGAAAAAGTTAGAGAAAACGACAAAGTCTACAAAATAATCAAAGTTAATTAACCCAGTCGAGTCCGGGCTTCGACCTTTTAATTCCGAAACTGTCGAGAGCCTCGTCGAGCGTGTCGAAGATTTTGAACACTTTATCCATTCGTGTAATTACAAAAACAAGCGAAGGAGCTTCTTTGTTGTAAACCAATCGCAAGTCTCCCTGAATCGAATTGATTTTTTTCAATAACGAAACCATTGCTCCCAAAAATGTGGAATCGATATATTCGCAAATAGTCAGATCGATTATAACTTTGTGGCTCCCCTGATCAATTAATTCCATAACGAATTCTTTGAATTTTACCGCCTTGGCAAGCGTGGCTCTTTTGAGATAAACGTACACTACTGTGACGTCTTCGAACTTTTCGGATTTAAATTCCATAGTGTCAGACTTAATAATTTATTGCGCTAAATATAATGAAATTTATGTTAAGTGAGTAGAGTTAAAATTTATGTAATAAAAAAGGTGAAGGCAAGAAACCTTCACCTATTAAGGACGGAGCCCAATTTGCATTGGGTAAGTTTGTTTGTGTGCAATAAATTAATTGCAAATTTTATGCCGTCGGTAATTAAAGTTATTCGGGACGTTTATTTCGAAAGTCGGTGCGAAAAAAATGCGCACCTCGAGAAAAATATGCAGGGGGGATTTATAAACCGAAACTTATTCCCAGATGGACTGTGTTTGTATTAACATCGTAAGAGATCTCTTTATTGAAAGTCTCTTCTTCGTTATCGAAGATTAGCATGTCGATCTGGCTGTAAATCCAGAGAGCCGCGTATGATATTATTAGAGCGTTTCTGATTTTATATGCATTGTTGTAATCGTTGTAGCGCGCCGGAATTAAATTTTTGTTGGTTTCGTTTAGATATCTTTTTTCTTTTTGATTGGTGTCGTAAATAAAGTAAATCATCCCGGCAAGGTTCAACAACGATGCGGAACTCATAACAATTCCTTTGGCGGAGAACTCTTTGGAAAGGCGTCCCCAACCGGGCAATATCAGGTTTTTTAATCGGGCTGTATTTTGCGAATGTTTTATATCCGTTAATTCTTCGCCGCGCTTTATTGATGTTGAATCGGATTTTGCCGTTTGCTTCGGCGTAAAATTCAGTTTAACTTGATTGAAAAGCGATATTAATTTCGGGGAAATTATTAACGGGTCGGGTGAATAATCGGGATTAATATTTAAGATTTCCTCGAAGTTTTTTGCAGCCGAGTCTTCCCTCGCCGTAGAATAATAAGAAACCGCTCTCATCAAGTAGATGTCGATTATCAGCGAATCTGGAATGTCGTTATTGCTTTTCAATAAAGAATCGGAAAGCTGTATTACTTTTTCATATTCAAATGAATTGAACTCTTTTTTGACTGTTTCGTAGGAAATAACTTGGGCAAACAGCGACGACCGAGCGAAAATCAGCAATATGATAAAAAAGAATTTTTGTTTCATTTCATAAGAACGATTTTTCTGGATAATTGAAAATCTTCACCCGTTAATTTCAGCAAATAAATGCCTGAGCCTACTTTGTTTCCGAACCGGTCTGTTCCGCTCCAGATTAAATTATGTTGACCGGCATTCAATTCGCCCTTTTTCAAATTTATTACAAGCTCGCCTGTAGGAGAATAAATGTCGAGTGAAATATACGAACTTTTTCCAAGTTCAAACGTGATATTTGTTTCCGGGTTAAACGGGTTGGGATAATTTTGATACAGCGTGTTTTTATACGGTATTACTTCTTCGTCCTGATTCAGCGTAGTCGGACTGTTTACGAGTTTTTCGATTTGAGGAACTATATTGCCTTGAGCGTCGATTCCTCCGAAGACCAAAATGGTACCGTAGTAATTTACAGCCATCGGATAACGGCGCGGAATTCTCAGCGAAGCAAATTGGGAAATAAGAATCGAACCGCCGCTTAGAAATTCGACCGCTTCTACTTTGCCGAGTGCCGGTTCGGATTCGTTGTATCCTCCGATGATCAAGGCTTTTTTCAAAAAGCTGTTGTATATTGCGACGCCTCCGGCGCGGGGCGTTTGTAAAACGTTGTCGAGTTTTACGAATTCTTTTGTTTCCAAATCGAGTCTGTTTATTTGGTTTAATGCCCCGTGAAGTATTCCGCCGAAGATGTAGATGTATTTCTTGTAAAGAACAGTCATCTGCTGTTCGGGCAGGTTTGAGCTGATTGTGCCGTAGGTAAAATTAATTTCTTTGTTTTTCAAATCGTAGCCTACTATATAAGGCATTTCTGCGTCGATACCCGTAACGGGATTTCCGCCAATTATATAAAGTTCGTCGTCTTTAATATGACCCGTCGAGTAGCGCCGGGCAAAAATTAACGAAGTGTCATAAATTTCCGGTTCCGAAGGGTACGACTTGAAATTCCACGCTCCGATATTGTTTTTAATCAGCGACGTGTCGGTTACTCCTCCGAAATAATAGATGGAACTTCCCCAAATGTCGGCTACAAATTCCGAGCGCGGCTGATCCATGTTTCCGGCTATTTTCCATATTCCGTTTATAACGTCGTATTCCTGGATCCAATCGACCGGCTGATTCGAAGCGTCGCGTCCGCCGAGAAGATAAAAATATTGATTGTTCTTTGATGTGGTGTCGAAGACCACCTGTCCTCCCGAAACGGGGTAGGGCATATTGTGTCCGGGAATTATCTGCCACTGATAATATTGACTAAATAGCGGTTGCGTGACTAATATTAAAAAAAGTATCGTTTTTTTCATTTGCTGCTCGTGTTTTAAATTTTTCAATCAATTATTATACCAGTCATTTTTTATCAAGTATGAATTTTAATCCGAGAGTATCTCCCTGTTTCAAATAGACAGTTGTGTCGATATCGTTAAAATTAGGATTTGTAATTTTTAATCTGACGAAACCGGGATTTACCTTAATGTAATCCTTAAACGGAGTTTGACCTTTGTAGTTTCCGTTTACATAAACGTTTCCCCATGGATTAACTTTAATATCCAGGAAACCGAGAAGCGACTCCAACGAAATTTTCAAATTAGTAAGTTTATTGCTCTCAATCTTCAGTATATCGGAATAAATCGGATAATCCGGATGCACCAGCTTCAGAGTATGCTCGCCGGCAGACAGAGTCAACGGCTTTTTCAACGGAGTTGTTTCGATTTTCTCGCCGTCTATGTAAATATCAGCCCAGGGATAACATTCGATAAAAAGTCCGCCTTCTCCCGCATCTGCTGTTGCCTGCCGCGGTTCTTCTTCTGCCGGATTGTTTGCTTCTTCGGTATTATTGGTTGTGTTCTTTTCGGGCGAACTGATTCCGTCCGCTTGATTTTGTTCCGGCTCTCCATTTTCAGTCGGATTATTTTCTTTGACGGAATTGTTTAACTGCGATGCCATTTCTTTCCCGGGCTTGTTAAGTTCGGGCTTTTTTTCTTCTTTAACTATAATTGTGACCGCAATAATTATAACAAGCAGAGCAATTAATGGCGCTATTATGCCGTATTTTCTCTTCAATAGTACGGGTTTTGCCTGCTTCTCGATTTCGACGGGTTCGTCTTTTACATTGAGTTTATTAAGAACTTCTTCCGCCGATTCAAACCGCGCCGCCGGTTTTTTCTTCAAAAGATTTGTAAGAATTTCTTTAATGTCTTCGTCTAATTCCTCGAGGTTTTTTTTAACCGCCTCTTCGTTGAAAGACATTATTTCGTTCAACGTCAGAGTAACGTTTTCTTTCAGAAACGGGTTTTTCCCGGTGTACAATTCATAAATAACAACTCCGGCTGAAAATAAATCGCTCTTGTGCGTCAATTGCGATCCCGATACCTGTTCCGGCGACATGTAGCTCGGCGTTCCGACTATTGAATACGGACTCGTAACAAAATTGTCTTCGGCTGAAAGCGCAAGTCCGAAATCCCCGAGTTTGAGATTAAGATTTTTGTCGACGAATATATTTTCCGGTTTGATATCGCGGTGAATTATTCGATTTGCGTGAGCAAAGTTTAGCGCTTTAAAAAGCTGGATTGTCAGCCGTCGTTTTTCGTCTTTGCTTAAGTCTGATTCCTGTAAAATATTTCGCAGACTTTTGCCTTCGATATATTCGAAAGAGATATAAAAGAATTCTTTTGAAGTGCCGAAGTCGAGGACTTTTATAATGTTCGGATGGTCAAGCCTCGCAAGCAGCTTGGCTTCCCGCTTGAATCGCTCGAGCAGTGAAGGGTCGGAAATCTTGGCTGTGTTTAAAACTTTGAGTATGATTTTTTTGCTCAAATAAATATGATTGGCGAGGTAGACTCCCGCGTGGTCGTCTTTTTTGAGCACTTCCAGAATTTCGAACTTCTCGAACATTATTTCCGGTTTACCGCTCATCGGCTTTTTGTTCCATCTCTTTCAGTTTCATTTGAATCCAGCGCACCGAAACCCCGAGAGATTTTGCGGTTAGGGTTCTGTTTCCGTTGAATTCTTCGAGTCGCTTTTTCAGCAGCATCATTTCGAAATCGCGCAGCGTGCCTTTGAAATCCATCAGTTCCTGAGTGCCTTCGAGAATAATATGATCGGCTGTGATTTTTTCGGAATCGCATAAAATAACCGCGCGCTGAATTACGTTAATCAATTGACGAATGTTGCCCGGCCAATAATAATTTTCGAGTTTCTTTACTGCAGCGGGTTCAATCGGAATGTTTTTACCCGCAATCTTTTTTATAAAGTGGTTAGCCAAAAGGGGAATGTCTTCCCGCCGTTCTCTAAGAGGAGGCATTACAATCGGGAATACATTGAGCCTGTAAAAAAGGTCTTCGCGAAATTTACCTTCTTTGACGAGCGCGGATAAATCTTTGTTTGTTGCCGCTATAATCCGTACGTTTACTTTTTTTACTTTAGTGTCGCCCAGTCTGATAATTTCCTTGTTCTCCAGAACTCTCAGCAATTTTGCCTGAAGGGCGGTTGAGATATCGGCGATTTCGTCGAGAAAAAATGTGCCGTTATCCGCCGCTTCGAGCAGACCCTGCTTATCGGCGGTTGCCCCGGTGAAAGCCCCTTTTTTATAACCGAAGAGTTCGCTTTCGAGAAGGCTGTCGGGTATCGAACCGCAGAACTGAGCAAGAAACGGAAAGTCTTTTCTTTTGCTGAGTTGGTGAATTGCTTTTGCGGCAATTTCTTTTCCCGTGCCGCTTTCGCCCGTTATCAAAACTGTGGCGTCGGTCTGAGCTACTTTATGAATTACCTGAGTCAGATTTTTCATTACCACGCTTTGACCGACCATCTCCGGTATCTCTTCTACCGATTCGAGTTTGTTTATCAGGATTCTGTTTTCGCGTTCAAGTTCTTCCAGTTTTAATATTCTGTCGAGCGCCAGCGACAATAGATTCGAAAAGAAATTTAGAAATATCAAATTCTCTTCGGTAAATTCCTGCCGGTTTTTTGTGCTGTCGGCAATTATTACTCCCCACACTTTATCGTCTCTGATAATCGGCACGCCGATTACCGATTTTATACTGTGAATCTGAACGCTTGCGAATTGCGACAGATTCGGGTCGCCCATAACGTCGTGATAAAGCAAAGGTCTTTTTTCCGAAATTACTTTTTGTAAAATGCCCGAAGAAAATTGATTCAAATCGGTTATCGATTCATTTGAAATCTTGCGCGCGCTTATAATCGAGAAATTATTTTCATCTTCGTTGTACTTTACAAAAAGACCGCGTTCGGCGTTTATTATATTAATTACTATATCCATTGCGTCTTCAATCAGAGAATCCTGTCCCGGCGACGAATTTAAAATCTGACTGAATTGAAAAAGCGCTTCGAATTCTTCCTTGTCGAGATTTTTTATGTGATTGATATTTTGGGGAATAAATTTCATTTCACTTTACCGTAAATGTTCCGGGTTTTGAAATCGAATTGTTGCTGTAATCGTCGATGCACCAGATAACCCAATAATAATCGCCTGCAGGCAGCGAGGTCTCGCATATCTGTTCCGTGGCGTCTTTCGAAATGTTGTCTTTTTCCCAAACGAGAATCGGAGAAAGCTCGTCCGTATAAACTTGTATCTTGAACCGGAATTTGAAGCCCGGCGTAAAGCGTTTCCATTTAAATGTCGGGCTGGCGCCGCTTTCGGCTTTGTTGACCGGGCTTTCTATCGAAATTTCCTGATTGATTATTCTTTTAATGTTAGATTTGCCAACGTTAAACTCTCTGGCGAATTTATCTTTTACAAGAATGCCGAAATCGTATCCGATTACGTCTTCGAGAGAAGCGACTTTCAGATCGGTCGTGCGGAATGTGTTTTCAAAATATCCGTTGTCGGTATTAAAGACCAATCGTTTTTTGAATCCGAGCGAATTGTTTACTACGAATACCGTGTCGATGTCGTTTTCGTTGTCGGTTAGAGCTGCCTGTACTATCATTCTGTAATTTTTTACGTCCGGATATTTGTTCTGTACACTCGAATAGATATTCAGATTTTGCAAAACGGGAATCGAGTTGAGGTATTTGTCGTCTGCTAATTTAGAAGAAGAAGTTGAAAACTCGACATAAAGCGAATCGTCGCTGTAACCCTCTTTTTCAAAATAGAGCCATCCGTTTTGCGGTTCGATGTCTCTGAACTCGTAAAATCCGGAGGAATTTGTTTGAGTAATAATCGATTTGTTTTTCCATAATACGGTTGTCCCCGGTATCGGTTTGCGAGGCAGGGAAAGGGTTCTAACGTAACCGTAAAGGCGAACTTTTGTGTAATTAAGAATTTTTTCCTGTGCCCGTATATTGTTGCTGCCGTTCCATTCAACATAAACCGAATCCGGGCTCAAACCGTCTTTTTCGAATTTTATCCATCCGTCTTTTATTGTGACGCCGGATAATTTATAATAGCCGAGAGAATTTGAATATGTGATTATATTCTGATTTTTCCAGATTACCCTAACGTTAGAAGCGGGATTGCGGGGCGCGGAATAGACAAAACCGTCAATGGAGCCGAGCGAAGGCGAAAGGAATATGTTTTCGAGGTGCTTAATGTTTTCGCCGCTCCAAATAACATAAACGGAATCGGCAAAGTATCCGTCCTTCTCAAAAATCAACCAGCCGTCTTCAAGCGAAATTTCGTTGAATTTATAGAAACCGTTAGCGTTTGTGAATACGAGTAAATTTTGATTTTTCCAATAAACTTTTACGTTTGAAAGCTCGCCGCCGGAACTTGAGTAAACATAACCGTCAAGCTGACCGACTGTGGGAAACAGCACCAGATTTTCTATCCGCGCCTTGTTTCGATTGTTCCAGTTTAAGTAAACAGAATCGGTCGCATAACCTTTTTTTTCAAAATAAATCCACCCGTCTTCCATTTGCACGTCGTCAATGCTGTAATATCCTTCTTCGTCGGTTAACGAAAATTTATTCTGATTTTTCCAATAAACTTTTGCGTTAGCCAGACGCTGATTGTTTATGGTATAAACATAACCGTCGAAAGAACCGATTCTGTAAGTAAGCTGAAATTCCAGATTTTCGATATGTTTGCCCGAATTCCAATTGATAAAAATCGAATCTTTCGTCATGCCGTCTTTTTCTGCAAAGAGCCATCCTTCCGCCAAAGCCAGGTTTTCGATTCTGAATTTCCCCGTTGAATCGGAAACAGCAAAAACATTTTGATTCGACCAGGTGACTTTAGCGTTTGCAACCGGAAGTTTGGATTCGCCCGACAAAAAAACCGTTCCTTCAACCGAACCGAGATTATTGTCCGGATTTTCGGGGTCAAAGGGATTCAAATGCGGAGCGTCGCACGAAACAAACGCCGCCAAAACCAAAAGAAATAATATCTGCTTTTTCATCTAATTGATTAAAATTGACTCTATTAAGATATGATATTTGCGCAAAATTTTCGCAATGCGAAAATTTTTTTGGGTGGTAATTTTTTTTAGCAATAAATTTTGCCTTTCAGATAAAGGATTGCGCTGCCTTTGATCCTGGTTCGTTCTCCCGCGTAGTCGCAAATCAATTCGCCCCCCCGCTTCGAAACCTGGCGGGCGCTTAATGTTTTTTTGTTTAATTTTTCGGACCAATAAGGAGCAAGAACCGTATGAGCCGAACCTGTAACCGGGTCTTCGTCGATTCCTTCGTTGGGAACAAATACCCTCGAAACGATATCGACTTCTTTTCCCCTCGAGGAAATTATAACGGCGTGTTTGTGCAATTTTTTGATCGCTTCGATGTTCGGAATATAATTACGAATAAAATCCTCGTCGTCGAAAATCAGCAGCAGGAAAAAGCCGTCTTCGAGAGATTCGATCGGTTCTCTGCCGAAGCATTCGACCGCGCCTTCAGGCATTATAACCGGTTCGGGTTTGTTCGAAGGGAAATCGAGCGTTAAAAATTCATTGTCTCTCGATACGGAAAGAAGTCCGCTTTTCGAAATGAAGTTTAAAACGCCGGCGTCCTTTTCGATAAAATTAAAAATTACAAAAGCGGCGGCAAGCGTTGCATGACCGCAAAGCGGAACTTCCGAAACGGGCGTCATCCATCTGATTCTGTAGTTGTTTCCCTCTTTGACAAAAAATGCGGTTTCCGAAAGATTATTTTCCGCCGCGATTTTTTGCATTAAATTATCGTCGAGCCATTTCTCGAGCGGCACTACGGCTGCAGGATTGCCCTTGAATAATTCTGACGTAAAAGCGTCCACCTGATAAATATCGAGTTCCATTTATATTCCGGTTTAGTAAAGATCGTCGTCTTCTTCGAAATCGTCGCCGAATAAATCGTCGATATCGATATCCTCGTCGTTTAGATCGACGTCATCGATGTCGCCCAGGGGAGGTTCGTCTTCCGAATCCCCGTTTTCATCTTCATCGCCGGATACGTACTCTTCATCTTCGCTGAAAAAAGTATCCCGCTTCGAATAATTCTCGTCCATGCTGTCCATTACCTGCCCGATCAATTCGTCGGTAATGTCGCTTTTCATTTGTTTTACGGAAGGCTTCGCTTCGATCAAGTCTTCGGCTGCGGGAGTCGACTTCCACAATTCTTCGATGTTTTTCTTGTCGAGTTTGGTGAGAAGTTTGTCGATTTCTTTTTCAATCGTATGTATATGTTTTTGATCCCACTCGCCTTCTTCGGTTAACTGGCTTTTCATGAAGTCCCAGAAAGAGCCGCTCTTTTTGCCGGGCTCCGGGAGCTTCTTTAAAGACGTAATTACATCGTCGACTAATTTTTTCATTGTCTTGGACATAAATTCCTCTCGTTTAAAATAATGTCATAAAAAATAGTTTTACTGACAAAGGATAATATATATATAGAAAAGAAATAATGAAAATATAATTTCCGTTATGCGCAAATTTATTATTTTCGAAGAAGAAAAAAATGCCCCTGTAGTTCAAAGGATAGAACGCGAGCCTCCGGAGCTCGAGATGTGGGTTCGATTCCCGCCGGGGGTACAGTTTTTCCCCATATTGTAAGGATACTTTATGTCGTTCAAAAAAACTCTCGCTCAATTCCCCCGCAATTTCTGGACAGTCATTACAATGGAATTTTTCGAGCGCGGCTCGTATTACGGCGTTATGTCTGTCCTGTCGGTTTATCTGGTCATCAGCCAAAACGAAGGCGGTCTCGGATTTTCAAAAGAAAGCGTGGGAATAATCAAAAGCACAATTACTCCGCTTCTTTATTTTTTGCCTATTCTCTCCGGCGCAATAGCCGACAGATTCGGCTACAAAAAAACACTGATGTTTGCATTCGTTCTTATGAGCAGCGGATATTTTCTTACGTCTCTCTTTACTTCTTACGGACTGGTCTTTGCAAGTTTGATTCTTATGGCAATCGGAGCGGGTTTTTTTAAGCCCGTTATATCCGGCACGATAGCGCGCAGCACGGACAAATCGAATTCAACGCTTGCTTTCGGAATATTTTATTGGACGATTAATCTCGGCGCGTTTTTATTTCCCCTTATTCTTGTTCCGACCTTAAAACAAATTTCGTGGTCGTATATTTTCATTATGGCTGCCGTGGGCACAGGATGGCTTCTTCTGCTAAATATATTTGTCTATAAGGAACCGGAAAAGCCGAGCAATACAAAATCATTGGCGCAGGTTCTCATCGATATGGTGAAAGTACTTGGGGATTTCCGATTCGTTATTATGATTGTTATTTATTCGGGTTTCTGGATTCTCTATTTTCAGCAGTTCGACACTGTGCTCTGGTATGTGCGTGAATATGTGGATACTACTCCGGTTAATAATCTTGTAAATTCGGCGCTCGGTTTATTCGTTTCGAATCCGAACTGGAAATTCGACGTCGAACATGTAACGGTTATTAATGCAGGCACAATCATTTTACTGCAGATATTTATTTCGAATCTGGTAAAAAACAAAAAAGCTTTGCCTACAATGATTACAGGCATCGCTCTCGGAACTGTCGGAATGGGGATACTTGCCATTTCGACTCATCCGTACGTATTTATTCTCGGTATTTTTATTTTTTCCGTAGGCGAAATGACCGCGCATCCCAAATTTATAAGCTACGTTGGACTTATCGCTCCCGAGGATAAAAAAGCTCTCTATCTGGGTTATGCGTTTCTTTACGGCGTAATCGGCAGCGGAATCGGAGGCGTTCTGGGCGCTAATCTGTATGTTCATTTTGTAGACAATCTTAAAAATCCTCAAATCCTATGGTTGATTTTCAGTTCAATCGGACTTGCAACCATTGCGGGTCTGCTTTTATATAACAGATTCTTGCGTCCAAAAACAGAAGATGTGTAAAAATTATGAAGCGTAAAATTATTTGGCTCTTATTATTTTTTATTGCGGCGCCTGTTTTATCTCAGCAGGAAAACGTACCGTTAGACCATCCGGTCTATATCTTCTTGAAAGAAATGAAAGTCAAAGGCATTCTTGACAATATTTATGAGGATAATCCCAATTTATCGCGCAAGGAAGTCTGGAACTTTCTGGAGGAAATACGAAAGAACGGTAAAAAGCTTTCGGAAACCGAAACGGGACTGCTCAATAAATTTGCGGATGAATTCGACCCGAAGCAATCGAATGTAATTAACCTGATAGGCGGAGAGGGCTTGCGCGGTCTTTTTGAAGACAAAGTCAAAAACGCGTTTTCGTATAAAGACAAAAACGCGAATCTTTATTTCGAAATACTGGGACGCGCCATGCACGGGCAGATAATAAAGCCCGAAATAAATAATTCCGAATTGCTCGACATTGGTTTCAGAGTGCGCGGAACGCTGTTCGGAAAGTTGGGGTACAGCATGACGGTTCAGAAAGGCGGAGTTTGGGGCTCTTCGGGCAAAGCTCCGGTTTTCGACCCGCGGTTGAATTACAATTTCAAGTTCTACGAGAACATCGAGAATGTTTCAAATTACGATTTTACGGAAGGATATTTGCGTTACGATACAGAGCCTGCAGAAGGGATGGACCTTGCTTTTCAAATCGGGAGGGAAAAAATAAAACTCGGCTACGGCTACGGCGAACCGCTGGCGCTCACGGGCAACCATCCGTATATCGATTTTATCAGAATGAATTTTCGCTACGGCATATTAAACTTTTATTCTTTGCACGGTTCTACTGTAGGTGAATTTCATGAAGACCGCTCTCTCAATTACACAAAATATATCGCTTACAATAAATTTACATTCTCGTTTCCCGAATTGTTCAATGCTGGTATAGGCGAAGCGGTTATCTATACGGGCAGGAGTCTCGACCTGGCTTATTTAAATCCGTTTGCTTTCTATAAATTCGAAGAGATGTCGTTGCAGGATCGCGATAACGGAGTGCTTTTCCTGGATCTGCAGACAAAATTCTTGAAGAATCTCGAATTGCAGGGAACGTTTTTCCTCGATGAAAATATCCTTTCGCATCTGCAGGAACTGAATTTATATTCGAATAAAACGGCTTACCAAATAGGCGCATTCTGGTATTCGCCGGTCGGGTTGGATGATTTATCGTTGATTGCGGAATATACTAAAATTAGACCGTATGTTTATTCTCATATCACTTTGAAGAATTCGTATACGGCTCACAGTCAGCTGCTGGGGCACAGAATAGGACCGAATTCGGACGAACTTCTTTTCAAAGCGGCTTATAATGTAAACGAAAAATTGAGATTGGAAGGTGAGTACAGATACGTTAGAAACGGCGAAAATATTTACGACGCGCTTGGCAATCTGGTATTCAATGCCGGCGGCGATCCGCTTGTATCTCATCGTCAGGGCGTCGATCCCGAATATATCGATTTTCTGGACGGGATAAGATTCGGCAGCGACATAATATTGCTAACAATAAAATACGAGCCTGTGCGGGATTTCCACATAGAAGTTTCCTGCTTTTATCAATCCACAAAAAACATAACGGAAAATCGCCGGAATGATAATCGGCATTTTTACATTAAAATGTATTTCGATTTATAATTGGATTTTAATTTAGGAAGGGGATAGAGGGAAGCGGAGGAAAGAGATGTCGAGGGCAAAACATCTCTCTGAGCATGCTCCCCTCTATATAGTAGTTGAGGGTGTTTTAAACTTTTTTTGCTTTTGAGTCAGTAAGAATTTACTAAGACAAATATAAAAAGAACAAAATAAAAAGCCACAAAAAAAAATCAAGAAAAATTTTTACACTGCTTTGTTTTTCTCTTTTTCGTCGATATCCGTAATAACGGTTCTCAATATTTTCAAAAAACTGTCGAATTCTGTCAACTTGTCGAAATTGTAATTTATGCCAAGATCAAAAAATCTTTTCCTCAGTATCGGAATATCGTACGACGTCAGAAGAATAATAACGGCGTCTTTATTTTTCGAGCGCGTAAGCTCTATGACTTTTTTCAACTCGCCTTCGGTGCTGTCGCCGTCTATTATAACAATATCAAAAGAACTTTTCGATAATTCTTTAACCGTTCCGTAAAGATTTCTGATTAAAATAACATCCGCGCCTGAATTAATCAACTCAATTTGTTTGGAAATGATTTTTCTTACGTCGTTAGAATATTCGAAAACAAGCAATCTCATAAATCAACATTAATTTTAAGAGCAACTTAAAGAACAAATACAAACTGTCAAATAGTAAAAAAGTTATTTTTGCGTCGTAAATCAACCGGAAACTAAGTAGTAAAATTACTACCCGGACGTTCCGTTGCCGCCCAACTTTTTCAGCGTCGATATCAGTTTATCGATTTCTGTTGACTTATCGAAAAAATATTCTGCTTCTTTGGCGGCTTTCCTGAAAATAGGATCGGTATAGTTAGTAAACATTATGACTATCGGTTTGGAATTTAACCGGTTCTTGATTTTGTACAAAATATCAATGCCGCTTTTTTCGCCGAGATTGATGTCGAGTATAAGGATGTCGGGCGTTTCGTTTACAATTTTATCGATGGCAGATTGATAATCTTCGGCTTCGTCGTAGAGTTCGATTCCTTCGATCGAGTCGATAATCTTTTTAAGATTGTGCCTTACAATGTAAGAATCGTCCACTATCAGGACTTTTTTCATTATCGATTCTGCCGTTTGTGATAAATAAATTAAGTCGTAAATAAATATAAAACTCAAGTCCTAAGAAAAAAGTAGCAAAATCAATTAAAGTGGTGTAGTAAAATTACGACGCGGTCTATTCGTTTATGTTATGCTGAATTGCAAACCGGATAAGATCCGCGGTCGATTTGAGATCGAGTTTTTCGAGAATACGGCTTCGATACGTATTGACTGTCGAAACGCTCAGATTCAGATCGCGGGCAATGTCGGTTTGCGATTTCCCTGCGGAAATTAATTTCAAAATTTGCATTTCCCTGTCGGATAAAAGTTCCAAGGGCTCTTTGTCGGCTTTATCTTCTTCGAGGTCTTCGGCAAGTTTTTCTGCAAGGCTCTGCGAAATATATTTTCTGCCGGACGAAATTTTGCGTATAGCGTTGATTATTTCGTCGACGGCGGAATCCTTCGTAATATATCCCGATGCGCCTGCTTTTAAAGTTCTTTTGGCGAATTGGTCTTCGGGCATCATTGTCATTACAAGAACTTTTGATTCGGGCAGGAGCGTTTTAATATCCTTCAACACGTCGAGTCCGCTTCTGCCGGGCATCGACAGATCGAGTATTATCAGGTCGGGTTTTAATTTTATAACGTCGTCTATAATATCGAGAGGGTTTCCGGTTTCTCCGATCACCTTCATGTCGGATTCGTGTTTGATTAAATTCTTAATGCCCTCTCTTATCAAAGAGTGATCGTCGGCTATATATATAGTTAACATAACTAACCTTAATTATGGTTATAATCTAAGGTTATTTTATGTAAAAAATAAAAAAATATGTGATATCCGTCATAATTTTAATTTAATGACGGTTCCCTTCCCTTTTTTGCTTTCGATATTGAACGATGCGCCTATCGAAGAGGCGCGCTCCTGCATTCCCATTAATCCGAATGTCTTTTTGTCTTCCAGCGCTTTATTATCGAAACCTATACCGTTGTCTTTAATAGTTAAACTTACAGAGTTTCCTTCTTTTATTAATGAGACGTTTACTTTCGTGGCTTTTGAATGCCTGCCTATGTTCGTCAACGCTTCCTGAATGATTCTGAAAATAACCAGTTCTTTATCGGAGTCGAGATGTATCGATTCGTGAGAGTATTTATAAGCGCAGTCTATTTTAGAGGTCTTCTTGAAATTTTCCACAAGCCATTCAATTGCGGGAACCAATCCGAGTTTATCGAGAACTTCGGGTCTCAATTCCGTAATCATTTTACGAACTCCTTTAACCGCGCGGTCGATAAGCCCCGACATCGAATCCAGCTCGCCGACGATTGCATTCAAATCTTTAATCTGGTTTTCGTTTATATCCTTTTTAATTATCGAAAGATTCATTTTCAAAGAAGTCAGTAATTGCCCCAATTCGTCGTGCATTTCGCGGGCTATGGCGGCGCGCTCTGATTCCCTCAAAGTCTGCATATGCAATACCAGCTGTCTGTAGCGTTCTCTCGATTCGTTCAGGCTTTCTTCCGCCTTCTTCATCTCGGTAATGTCAAACGCAGTTCCGATGACTGCCGGTTTGTTTTTGAATGTAATAGTTCCGGCGGAAAAGTCGATCCATCGTTCTTTGCCGTCTTTGGTAATTATTTTGAACGAATATCTGCTCGGTACGGATTTTCCTTCCAGCCGCGCTATTCCCATTTTCATAACTTCTTCCCGAAAATCGGGATGTATAATATCCCAGATTTCCATTCCCATCAATTCTTCTTTCGAATAGCCGGACATAATTTCGGTATATGGATTGAGATAAACGAATTTATTATCCTGATAAATAAAGATGGCGCTCGACGTCGTCTCGGTTAAAATGCGAAATTTTTCTTCGTTTTCCTGAAGCGCTTTTTCAGCCAGGAACTGGTCGGTTATGTCGATTGCCATTACGAGCCGGTAATTTCCACCGAGCGTATAGGGGAGAGCGTGCGAACTGATTTCGACATATATGATTGTGCCGTCTTTCTTGCGATGACGCCATCCGCGATGTCTCTGAGTGGGTTCGGTATCTTCGCGCACGCTTTTTACCAGATAGGGAATGTCTTCTTCCGGTCTGATATCCGCAAGAGTCATATTGAGAAATTCTTCTTTTGTGTAGCCGTAGTGAAAAACTGCGGAGTCGTTCACTTCGATAAATTTCATAGTATCGACGTCGTAAATCCACATCGGGTGGGGATGGTCCATAAATAAAATTCTGAATTTTTTTTCGCTCTCTTTAAGCGCGTTTTCAATTTTATAGCGTTCCGTAATGTCTTCAATAGTACAAACGACTCCTTCGAATTTATTGTCCGGATTTTTTAACGGCGTTGAATTTACCGACAATATTTTAAATCCTTCGGAGCTTTTGTAACCGTAAAGACTATTTCTTATTAAGTCGCCCTTGGTCTTTACTATATAAAACGGCAATTCGGACTCGGACAGCTTTTCTCCTTCAACGGTATAGAAAACAAGTTCGTCCGAATGGCAGTTTTTATTTGCCAAATTATCTTTCTTAACCGAAAGGATGCTCTGGGCGGCTTTGTTTGCAAAGGTAATAATGCCGTTTTGATCGACGGATATTATACCGACGGGACTTGTTTCAAGTATTTGGTTCAGCAATTCCCTGCTGCGCGCTATCTCTTCCTCTTTTCTTTTTATATCCGTTACATCTACTACCATCGACATCAGTCCGTCGTATTCTCCGTTTGAATCGTAAAGCGCCGTGTCGTGCCATTCGCAGAGAATTATCTTTCCGTCTTTGGTTATATTCTGTTCGATCGATTTATGGGTTTCCTTGTGCCTGATCAATTCCCGTATTTGTTTGGCGACCGCCGAACGTTCTTCCGGAAGCGTTATCAAATCATGGATTTTCTTATTTACTACTTCTTCTTTTTTATAACCGAAGATTTTTTCGGCTGCGGGATTCCAGTCTTTTACCGTGAAGTCGGGATTGAGGAGTATCATGCCGATCGGCATTCTTTCGAATTCCAGCTGAAGCTGATTGAGCAGGTACTCTTTTTCCTCTTTCAGTTTTTTTAATTCCGTAATATCGGTATGAGTGCCGATCATACGGAGCGGTTTGCCGTCTTTATCCCGCTCGAATATTTTACCGCGGTCCAATATCCATTTGTAAGAACCGTATTTTGTTCTAAGCCTGCTTTCCACGGAATATACATCCGACCTGCCTTCCAGGTAGTCGTTCAGTTTTTTCAGAACAATTTCTTTATCTTCGGGGTGAAGACGTCTTTCCCATTCTAAATAATCATGCTCGATTTCATCCTCGTTGTAACCGAGCATCGTTTTCCAGTTTTTTGAAAAAAAGACTTCGTTTGTTTTAATGTTCCAATCCCACACGCCGTCGCCAGCTCCTTCGAATGCATAATTCCATCTCTTTTCCTTCTCAATCAGTTCGTCGTTTTGCTGGAGTATTTGCTTCGTGTCGTACTGGAGCAAATAATAAAGAATCAGCGCGGTAAGAAGTATATACGCGACGGCTTGTGTAATTGCGGCGGCTTTTAATGTTTCCGGATCCGTCTCTATATTGAAGGTGAGCAATATTGAAATGACCGTGAAAGCTGAACTTGCAATAAAATAAACCAAAGCGATTTTCAGCGGTCTTTTCTTCAAAAAATTTGTAAATTTATTAGGACTGTTGTTATCCATTTAGCCACCAAGGGCAAATTAGGGTTATTTTTTTGTTTAATATAAATAAAAATTTGTTTTATTTTTCAGTAGCGACGCTCTCAAAATGAATTATTATTATCCCAATTTATTTATGGAGAACCAATGAAAAAACATGTCTTTATTCTATTCCTTTTTCTTATATCCGGTTTGATGACGGCTCAAACCAAGAAAATCGAGTTTGTCCATTATAAACTCGATAACGGTTTGAATGTCATTTTACACCAGGATAACTCGACTCCGATCGTTGCAGTTACCGTGCTGTATCACGTCGGAAGTAAAAACGAAGACCCGGAACGTACGGGCTTTGCGCATTTTTTCGAACACCTGATGTTCGAGGGCTCGCCCAATATCGGCAGGGGAGAATATTTTAAAATTGTGGAATCTGCGGGAGGGCAGTTGAACGCCAACACGTCGTTCGACAGAACTTTTTATTACGAAATACTCCCGTCGAACCAGCTTGAACTGGGGCTCTATCTTGAATCCGAAAGAATGCTTCATCTTAAAATCGACAGCATCGGCGTGGAAACCCAGAGAAAAGTGGTTAAAGAAGAAAGAAAACAGAGCTACGAAAATCGTCCTTACGGTTCGCTGCTCGAAAAAATATTCAGTAACGCATATAAAGTGCATCCGTACAGATGGATTCCGATCGGAAGCGCCCAATATATCGACCAGGCAAAACTCGAAGAATTCATCGAATTCTATAAAACATTTTATGTGCCTGAAAATGCAACGCTTTCGATAGCGGGCGATATCGATATCGAAGAGACAAAAAAACTTGTCGAAAAATACTTCGGCGAAATTCCGAGAGGAAATAAACCGATTCCGAGACCCGACGTTGTCGAACCGCCTCAGCAAAAAGAAATCAGGGAAACAGTCTACGACAACGTTCAACTTCCGATGGTGGTGTTTGCCTATCATATACCCGAACAGGGAACGCCCGATTATTACGCACTGCGTTTGCTGACAACGTTGTTGTCGGGAGGAGAAAGCGCTCGTCTTCAAAAAGAAATAAAGGATAAAAAGCAGATGGCTCTGGCTGTCGGGTCAATTCCTCTGTCTCTCGAAGACCCCGGTCTTTTTATCGTCTACGGACTTACGAATGTAGGAGTAAAAGCGGAAGATCTGGAGAAAGCGATCGAATCTGAAATCGATAATGTAAAAAAAGAATTGATTAGCGAATACGAATTTCAAAAAGTGCGAAATCAAATTGAATCGGATTTTGTCAATCAAAATTCGAGAGTCGCAGGCATTGCGGAAAATCTTGCCGATTACCTGGTTTATTTCGGCGATCCGAATTTGATTAACACGGAAATCGAACGATACATGAAAGTTACCCGCGAAGATATTAAACGCGTAGCCAATAAATATTTCACGAAAGAAAACAGAGTCGTTCTTTATTATTTGCCAAAATCAATGGAAAAGAAATAAAAATTTAACGGAGCATAGAAATGTTTAAAAAAATAATTTCACTTTTATTAATTGCGGGTTTGATTCCCGCACTGGCTCAGGTAGACCGGAGCCGGCTGCCCGAACCGGGACCCGCGCCCGAAATTAAGCTCGGTGAGTACGAATCGTTCGAACTGCCGAACGGTCTCAAAGTTTTCGTGGTGGAAAATCACAAACTGCCGAAAGTTACTTTCTATCTGCAAGTCGACTCCGATCCGGTTCTTCAGAAAGAGCAGACCGGATATGTGGAAGCCGTTGGCGAACTGCTGCGTACAGGCACAAAGAAAAGAACCAAAGACAAACTCGACGAAGAAATCGATTTTCTGGGCGCTTCGTTTTCAACATCGGCCGACAATATAACGGCGTCGGCTCTCTCGAAATATAAAGACAAGATATTCGAGATTATGGCTGACGTTATTATGAATTCGGAGTTCAAACAGGAAGAGCTCGACAAGGTCAAAAAACAAATGATTTCCTCTCTTGCGGCATCGAAAGACGAGCCGAACGCAATCGCAAGACGAGTTCGTTCGGTGTTGATGTTCGGTAAAGATCATCCGTACGGAGAACTCGAAACGGAAGAAACAGTGAATGCGATCAGTCTGGATGCATGTAAAAATTACTATCAAACATATTTCAAACCCAACATTTCTTATCTGGCAATTGTCGGGGATATTACGCTTGAAGAAGCAAAACAACTTGTGGAAAAATATCTCGGCGGCTGGCAAAAGGGAAACGTTCCGGAACATAAGTATAACACGCCCAAGCCTCCTCTTATTACGAAAGTTGCAATGGTGGACAGGGCAAATTCCGTCCAATCCGTTATATCGGTTTGTTATCCGGTAGAATTGCCCGTAGGATCGGAAGACGCTATCAAAGCTTCCGTCGCCAATCTTATATTGGGAGGAAGCGCAACGGGAAGATTGTTTATGAATCTCCGCGAAGATAAGGCTTATACCTATGGCGCTTATTCCGTGCTGCGACCGGATCCGATAGTTGGAACTTATTTTGCTTTTGCGCAGGTGCGCAATAGCGTTACGGACAGCGCCGTAACAGAAATTTTGAAAGAGATGAAAAGAATACGCAGCGAAAAAGTATCGGAAGAAGAATTGGCAAAAGCCAAAAATTATTTGACGGGCAATTTCATTCGCGACCTCGAAAATCCCGCTACCATTGCCCGTTTTGCAGTGAACACTGCCCGTTACAATCTTCCCAAAGATTATTACAAAAATTACCTGAAAAATCTCGCGGCTGTAACTGCAGACGACGTGTTTAATACGGCGAAAAAATATATCAAGCCGAACAATTCATATATTCTTGTAGTCGGAAGCGCCGATGAAGTAGCCGGCAAACTGACGAAATTTACCGTTACTAATAAAATCGAATATTACGACGTCAACGGCAATCCGTACGACCCGTCAATGAAGAAAATACCCGAAGGCATGACCGCAGAGCAGGTGATCAAGAATTATATCGAAGCAATCGGAGGGGCAGAAAAGCTTGCAGCCGTTAAAGACAGAACCGTTAAAATGAACGGTTCGATGCAGGGTATGAATGTAAACGTTACGCTTTATCAAAAGTACCCCAACAAGTTGTACCAGGAAGTCGACGCCGGAGTCTTCAAACAAAAGACCGTCTTCGACGGCGAGAAAGGATATGTGGAAGCTATGGGTCAGAAGCAGGAGCTTCAGGGCGATCAACTCGAGTCGCTTAAAAACGAAGCGCTCGACGCCATGCTCGACTATTCGAAATACGGAATAACGCCGGAATTGACTGGCATGGAAAATATCAACGGGAAAGACGCCTACCGGATTGTATTGACATCCGCCGGAGGAAAGAAAACCACTCAGTACTACGACCCCGACACATGGCTTTTGATAAGGAGCGTATCGTCGATTTCGACTCCTCAGGGCAGTTTTACTCAAACGATGGATATGAGCGATTATAAGGAAGTTAACGGCGTTAAATATCCGTTCAAATATGTTCAAAGCTTCGGACCGCAGTCGATTGAATTAAACGTAAGCGCTATTGAAATTAATACGGGTTTGCCGGATTCGTTGTTTGAGGTTAAATAGAGAGGAAATAAAAAAGCCCCCGTTGAAACGGGGGCTTTCGGTTTATTTGCTTATTGAATTACTTTCACTTCGGATGCTTGAAGACCTTTCGGACCCTGAGTAACGCTGAATTCAACTTTGTCGTTTTCATTCAGCGTCTTGTAGCCTTCGCCTACAATCGACTGATAATGAACAAAAACGTCTTCGCCGTTTTCTTGTGAAATAAATCCGTAACCTTTTGAACTGTTAAACCATTTAACAGATCCTGTTTTGCGCTCTGCCATAACAGATGCTCCTTAAAATAAATTTGTAAATACGTTTATTTTTCGACAGAGGTTAAGAACTACTGAGGGTTCGAGCGGGATGCTTCTACTACTTCGTATACTTCTAAAACAACTGTCTTACGCATGCTAACATAAGGAATTATTCTTTTACTTCCAAATGAATTAATAAAATACGGAAACAGCGGTTTGTGTGCAGCTGATTTTTGGGGGTAGATTAATAAAAAAAGCCCCGTCGGACGGGGCTTTTGTGTAGTTTTTTATATCACTTTCACTTCGGAAGCCTGAAGACCTTTCGGGCCCTGAGTTACGCTGTACTCGACTCTGTCGTTTTCGTCAAGCGTTTTGAATCCCTGGCTTACGATTGCCTGGTAATGAACAAAAACGTCTTCGCCGTTTTCCTGTGAAATGAATCCGTAACCTTTTGAGCTGTTAAACCATTTAACAGTTCCTGTTTTGCGCTCTGCCATAAGTGCGCTCCTTTTTTAATAAGTTGTTAATGTTATTTATGACAGGTGCTATGGAACTACTACTGAGGGTTTAAGCGGTATGCTATTACTTCTTTAGTAAACTTCTATATCAACTGTCTTTCAAAACAAACATACGGAAATAATAATTAAGTTCCTAATGGAAAATTAAAATAAATTCAGAACGGCTAAAAGCCTCAGCTTTCTGATATTTTACCGGCCGAAACAGAATGTTTGCCGAATTGCCGTTTTAGAAGACCCGATAATATTTCAATTTTATTATCCCTATTTTAAAAATATTCTTGACAGAACAAAAAAGAGGTTATATATTTAAGGAAACGATTTATACAAATTTCGTTTACATAGAATAGGATTAGAGGTGTTATTTTGAATGAAAATTTAGAATTACGGGATCGTATTTTAGCCTTGGCTGAAGAGAAATTCCAAAAATACGGCTTCGGCAAAGTTACGATGGAAGAAATTGCCGCCGACCTTGGCATCAGCAAAAAAACTCTCTACAAACATTTTTCGAACAAAGAGCATATTCTCCGCGAGGTTATTAGGAAAATTAAAGTCGATTTCGAAACATTTTTTGACGAGCTCTTTAATAACGAAAGCCTCGACTTTTTCGAAAAGCTGAAACAGTTGACGGATTACTTTACCAAAAATTCCGCCCGTTTTGAAGGCAATATGATCAAAGACCTTGCGCACAATCATCCGGCTCTCTGGGCGGAGCTGAAAGAATATCGAAAAGAACAAGCGCGAAGCCGCATTGCCAGGATACTCGACGAAGGAACCAAAAGCGGCTTTTTCAGAAACGATATTCTGAGCGAACTGGTCGCCGTGATGATTTCTTCGGTTCACAATATTATTACTCCCGAAGTTATCAAAGAACTTCCGATTACCGAAAAGAATGCCCACATCTGTTTCTCGCGCATAATATTCGAAGGCATTCTTACCGAAGAAGGAAGGAAAAAATTAAAAGAGCTGGATTTGCCGAATAAATAAGTTTAATAAACAAAAGCGAGGATAAAAGTGAAAAAAATCTGGATGTTAATCGTAGTATCGGCGGGACTTGTTTTCGGTCAAACAAACGAAAGACTCGTCCTCGATATCGATACGGCTATTAAATTAGCCCTCGAGAACAATCCGAATGTTAAAATTGCGCGCATGGAAGTTAACAAGTCGGAGGAAAAATTCCGGGAAACCGTCAGCGGTTACTACCCGAAAATCGACGCAAGCGCGCAGTATCAAAGATATATCAATAAACCGGTTATTTTTCTGCCTCCCGGTTCGCCTTTCGGAACCACGCTCGAAATAGGATCGGACAATTCATACAATGCGGCTGTAAGTTTGAGCCTTCCGATTTTTTCACTATCGCTGATTGAAGGCACAAAAACGGCGTCCCTCGGCGTCGATATGGCAAAAGTCAATTTACGCAACACCGAAATCAAAACCGTAACTAACGTAAAAAAATCGTTTTTAGGCGTTCTGCTGGCGCGCGAATATAAAACAGTTATGCAGCAAAGCTTGAAAAACGCGCAGGACAATCTTGAAAACATTAAGAAATTAAATGCTCAGGGATTAATGTCGGATTACGACCTGCTGCGCGCCGAGGTTCAGGTGGAAAATTTAAAACCTGCGGTTTTGCAAGCCGAGAACAACTATAAACTGACTCTCGACGGCTTAAAAGTTACAATCGGGCTCGACGCTTCGAAGAATATCGACGTCAAGGGCGAACTTAAGTACGACGAGAATTTTGTTGTTCCTGAATATGATGAAACGCTCTCGGAAGTTTTGAAAAACAATCCCCAGATCGAATTGCTCGACAAACAGGTTGAAATAAGCCAAAAAAGCGTGTCGCTTCAGAAAGCGGCATATTATCCGTCGCTTGCGGCGTTCAGCAATTACCAGTATCAGACCCAATCGAATGACTTCAAATTTCAGGATTATAAATGGGTAAAAACTTTTCTTGTGGGCGTTCAGGTACAACTTCCGATATTCAACGGTTTTAAAACAAACGCTCTGGTTGAGCAAGCGGAAATTTCGCTCAATCAGGCAGTCGAACAAAAGGAAGGATTCTTAAAGGCTGTTAAAACCCAGATTAGCAGCGTTATTTATAATATATCTCAGGCGGTAAAAAGAATAGAAGCTCAGTCGAAAACCGTTGAACAGGCGCAAAAGGGATACGAAATAGCCAAAACGCGACTCGAAAACGGATTGAGCACTCAGCTCGAAGTTAACGACGCCGAGCTTGCGCTTCGACAGGCTAAACTGAATCGTCTGCAGGCTGTTTACGATTTCCATTCGGCGCTTGCCGACCTTCACGAATTAACGGGCAAAAGTTTTAATTATGAAATCAAGGAGAACTAAAAATGAAATCGAATAGAATTTTTGCGGCTCTATTGCTTCTCTTGTTTGTCGGCTTTGCCGGTTGTTCTTCCAAAAAAGAAGAAGTTAAAGAGAATAAGCCGATTCCGGTTGAAGTAACCAGAGTTGAAACGACCAGCATTGAAAGGGAAATTGAACTCGTCGGCACTTTGCAGCCCTGGAAAGAAGCCAATCTGGGCGCGCAGACAACCGGAAGAGTCGAAAAGATTTTCGTCGAAGAAGGAACTTACGTTAAAGAAGGCGATCTTCTTTTCCAGATGGACGACACTCAATTGATTCAGGCTAAACTTCAATATCAATTGGCAAAAGACAATTACGAAAGAATGAAACCGCTTTACGAAAGCGGATCGATTTCACAGTCTCAGTTCGATCAGGTGAAAGCTAACTACGAATCCGCAGAGAAATCGTATAATCTTTTGCTTACAAACACTCAATTCAGAGCTCCGTTTTCCGGAGTTGTAACGGCAAAAAAATTAAACGAAGGTGAAATCTTTTTGCTTGCGCCCACAGGAGGCGCGCCTTCAATTATAACCATAATGCAATTAAATCCTCTTAAACTGACGCTCGGCATTAGCGAGTCCGATTTTAATTCCGTGAAAACAGGACAAACTGTTGTCGTTAAGTCCGATATTTATCCCGACCGGGAATTCAAGGGAGTGATTAACAGAATAAATCCCGCAATCAATCCGGCAACCCGAACATTCCAGGCTGAGGTTAAAGTGCCGAATGACAATAATCTTTTGCGACCGGGAATGTTCGTAAGAGCTTCCGTAAAAATCGGAAGCAAGGAAGGTATTATTGTAAACCGCTCGGCTGCATTAAAACAGCTCGGTTCCGACGCTTACTACGGGTTCATCGTAAAAAACAATACGGCAAAACGCGTGGAGTTAAAATTGGGCAAGGAATTTAATTCTGTTGTGGAAATAGTAAGCGGATTGTCGGAAGGAGATTACCTCGTGACCAAAGGTCAGGGACTTTTGAAAGACGGTTCCGCCGTTGAAATCAAAGCTAAAGCAGAGTAAAAGGAGAGGGAAATGAATCTACCAGAAATTTCAGTCAGAAGGCCGATAACAACTATAATGCTGTTTATAGCGATAGTTATAATCGGATTGGTTTCCTTTCAGAGACTGCCTATCGATCTGTTCCCGGAAATCGATCCGCCATACATTAGCGTTTTGACTCAATATCCGGGAGCAAGCGCTCAGGACGTTGAAATAAACGTAAGCAAGAAAATAGAAAGCGGTTTGAGCTCCGTTACGAACCTAAAAAAGATTTCATCGGTGTCAATCGATAATATTTCGGTTGTTCAGCTTGAATTCGAATACGGCACAAATCTCGACGAAGCTTCGAACGACATCCGTTCGGCTCTCGAATTTGCAAAACGAAATCTTCCGGACGACGCCGAAGACCCGATTATCTTTAAATTCAGCACGAATATTTTTCCGATTCTCTATATTGCGGTTCAGGCTGATGAAAGTTATATCGGACTCAATAAACTGGTCGAAAAAGAAATTATCGACCCTCTAAAACGCGTTAACGGAGTGGGTACGGTACAGGCTTTCGGCGGTCCGGTAAGACAAATTTTAATTAACGTTGACGCAAAGAAACTCGAAGCTTACAATATTTCGCCGGCTCAGATATCCCAGATTTTACAGGCGGAAAACGTCAACCTTCCTTCCGGATCAATCAAAGTCGGGGATATGGAATACAATCTCAGAGTGCCCGGCGAATTTACCGATGTCAACGAAATAAAAAATATTGTAGTATCCCAATCGGCGGGCAAATTGGTCTATCTCAAAGACGTTGCCGCAGTAAAAGACAGTTTGAAGGACAGAACAATAGACGTTCGCCTTAACGGAGGCAGAGGTCTGTTCATTATAGTTCAAAAACAGTCGGGCGCCAATACGGTGCAGGTAGCCGAAGATGTAAAAGCTAAAATCGAAGAACTCAAAAAGAATTTGCCTTCGGACGTTAAAATCGATATTACTCAGGATTCATCCGAATTTATTATCCAATCGGTGAATAACCTTGCAGAAGCGGTGCTGCTTGGCGGCGTATTCGTAACAATTGTAGTTCTTCTGTTCCTAAGAAAATGGAGAGCCACGTTTATTATCGCATTGACGTTGCCCGTCTCGTTAATCGGAGCGTTTATTTATCTCTATTTTTCGGGCAATACGATAAATATCATTTCGCTTTCGTCGCTGTCGATTGCCGTTGGATTGGTAGTGGACGACGCGATAGTTATACTGGAAAACATAACGCGACACGTAGAACGGGGAGCGCGACCGCGAGAAGCGGCGGTTTTCGGATCATCCGAAGTAGGACTTGCAGTTGCCGCCGCCACATTTACGATTGTCGCGGTATTTTTCCCGTTGGTATTTATTTCTGGAATTGCCGGCATCCTTTTTAATCAGCTCGGATTTCTTGTTACTGTAATGATTCTGGTTTCGCTGCTGGCTGCATTAACTCTCATTCCGATGCTTTCTTCTAAACTGCTGAAATCGCGCAAGGAAGAAAAACCGATTAAGAATCCGTTTCTTAAGAAGATTGACGGCGGTTTATCGTCCGCTCTCGACAGCGTCGATAACTTTTACACAAGAGTTCTCAACTGGGCTTTGGATCATCGCAAAACGGTAGTGTTGACAGCGTTGCTGATATTTGCCCCATCCATTATGTTGTTGGGAACATTGGGAACCGAATTTATACCGAAGTCGGATTCTTCGCAATTCCAGCTCACTTTGGAAATTGAACCCGGAAAAAAACTCGAAGAAACAGTCGAATACGTCAAAGAAATAGAGCGTATTGTAAAAGAAGATTTTCCGGAAGTCACGTATATGACAGCCCGCTCGGGCGTTAACGACCAGGGCTTTTCTTCGGTGCTTTTCGGTCAGAGCGAAGGCACGAACATAGCCACATTCCAATTCAAAACAACAAAAATAAACGAGAGAAACCGTTCCGTATTTGAAATGGCTGACGCGCTTAGGGAACGTCTCAATTCTTTTGTGGGGATTAAAAGCATAAGCGTAAATACTGCGGGAGCCGGCGCGTTTTTAACCGGCGCCACCGGCGCTCCCGTTGAAGTCGATATTATCGGTCCTGACCTCGATGAATCGTATAAAATTGCCAACAGCATTAAAGAATATATGAATTCAATCGAAGGCACGAGAGACGTTCGTATCGACATAGGCGACCCGCGTCCCGAACTGCAGGTAGTATTGCAACGCGACAAAATGGCGACGAGCGGATTAAACACCGCCATGGTAGGCAACGCTCTGAGAAGTCATTATTACGGAATTACTTCGACTACGTACAGAGAATTGGGAGACGAGTACGATATCTTTATCAGTCTTCCGCCCGAAAAGAAAACCAGCATTGACGACATCGAAAATCTGCCTGTTAAAACCCTGCTAGGGACGACTGTAAGATTGAAAGACGTCGGCAAGGTAGTTCAGGCGTATTCGCCTCCTACAATTAAAAGAAGAGAACAGGAGCGGGTTATTGCCGTGCTCTCCGACGTCGAAGGCAGATCCCTCGGCGAGGTTACTTCGGATATTCAAAACTTTGTAGCCGGCATCGAATTGCCTCCGAATACAACTATCGAATACGGCGGACAAATCGAACAGCAGAGCGATACTTTCAAAGATCTGCTTTTGCTCCTGGCATTGAGCGTCATACTGGTTTATATGGTTATGGCGGCTCAGTTCGAATCGCTTCTCGATCCGTTCATAATAATGTTCTCGGTGCCGTTTGCTTTTACGGGCGTTTTCATCGCTCTCTTTATTACGGGAATTCCTTTCAGCGTAATAGCATTCCTCGGCAGCATTATGCTCGTCGGTATTGTAGTTAAGAACGCAATTGTGCTTGTCGACTTTACGAATATTACCCGAGCCCGCGGTTATGAATTACGCGAAGCGATTATTTATTCGGGCAGAAACAGGCTGCGTCCCGTTTTGATGACTACGTTTACAACTTTGCTCGGTCTGCTGCCGCTGGCAATCAGCACGGGCGAGGGTTCGGAAATATGGCAGCCGCTCGGCATTTCGACTATCGGCGGTCTCTTTTTCTCGACCTTGATTACGCTGATTCTCGTGCCCGTTCTCTATTCGTATTTCGAAACAAAAGTTAAACAGAAAAAAACTGTAGACTGAGAGGTGATAAATGAAAGCTGTAATGATTGTATATAATCACGGTATAACAGAGGAAGTGGACGAAGCTCTCGAAAAACTATCGATTCGAGGTTTTACGAGGTTTATTAATGTGCACGGTCAGGGCTCGGATAAAGGCGAGCCCCACCTCGGCACGCACATCTGGCCAAGCCAAAATGCCGTTGTGCTTACGGTTATCGACGACGATAAGGTAGAGCCTTTATTAGAAGAAGTGCGCAAAATTAATAAAGAAGCCGAAGAACAGGGTATCCACGCCTTTGTGTGGAATATCGAAAAGACGGTGTAGGAGCGGTTAATAATGAATTTCGGTATAATAGCGGCTGGAACGGGAGAACGATTAAAGGAAGAAGGCATAACCGCGCCCAAGCCGATGGTAGAGATAGCCGGGAAACCGCTGATTAGAATAATAATAGACGAAGCCCTCCGTAACGGCGCTTCGTCTATTTCAATTATTATTAATGAAGAGTCGAAAGAAGTTGAAAAGTATCTGAATAATTTGAAACTGAATATACCGTTAAATATAGTCGTAAAATCAACGCCTAGCTCGATGCATAGTTTGTTCGCATTAAAAAAATTTCTGGCAGACGAATCTTTTATACTCGCTACTACAGACTCCGTCTTCTTGCCGGATGAATTCCGAAGGTTTATAAAGTTTGTTAAGATCAATAAGGCTTACGATGGAATTTTATCGGTGACCGATTACGTGGAGGATGAAATGCCTCTCAGTGTTTCAGTGGATCGTAACATGATTATTCGTTCTTTTGACGATGGAATTAATAATAACAAGTACGTTACCGGAGGTCTCTATTATTTTTCGCCGGATATTTTCAAAGAGATGGATTTAGCCCTGGATTCAGGTATTAACCGACTTAGAAATTTTCTAAGGTTGCTTCTTTTCAGGGGATATCTTTTCAGGGCGTATCCATTTTCAATTATTATAGATGTGGACCATAAAGCTGATATTCAAAAAGCCAACCGTCTGTTGACCGAAGCAAAATTAAATTTATGAGTTATTAATGACGCGTTTTAAAAATATGATCGCCGGATTACAGGAATATTCTCTTTTAGTGAGAGATATTATCATCGGGTTCTCCAAAATAAAAGAAAACTGGGAAGAAACAATCCAGGAAATGTATTTGATCGGCACAAAATCATTTTATCTGATTTTCTTAGGAGGCTTATTTACAGGCGTTATACTTGCAATAGAAACGGGTCATCAACTTGAAACCTTTGGGGCTACGAGCTGGATTGCAAAGACCGTTTCCCTGGGAATGGTAAGGGAACTCGGCCCTGTAATTACCGGATTGCTTCTTGCCGCCAGAACTGGCGCTAAGAATACTTCCGAGTTGGGAGCCATGCAATTAAGCGAACAAATAGACGCATTGCGCGCTTTCGGCGTGAGTCCTGTTGAAAAACTTGTAATTCCCAGAACTGCCGCCGCGCTTGCTATGTTTTTGCCTCTTACGCTGATTGCAGATCTCGTCGGTATTGTCGGAGGAATGCTCGTCTCCAATCAGACGTTTAACAGCGACCTAAATACTTTCTGGCATACTGCGGTTATTTCTCTTAAAATGAAAGATTTATTTGTGGGTTTCTTAAAACCGTTCTTTTTTGGGTTCTTTATTGCTACCATAAGCAGTTATTACGGACTAACTACAAAAGGCGGCACTACGGGTCTTGGAAAAAATACAATCAATGCGGTCGTCTATTCCTCGGCTATTATTCTGGTCCTAGACTTTGTTTTTACAAAAGTGGTTTGGGAGCTATTGTAATTATGATCGAATTAAAGAATGTTACGATTGAAAAAAACGACAAAACAATTCTGAATAACGTTTCGTTGGAAATTGAAAAAGGCAAAAATACGATTATTATGGGACCCAGCGGCGCAGGTAAAAGCTCCATACTGAAAGTCATTCTTGGATTATGGATGCCCGACGAAGGAAACGTTCTGTTTGAAGGCAGGGATATCTGCAAAATGAATGATAATGAATTGCTGGAGTTAAGAAAAAATATCGGAATGGTATTCCAGGGAAATGCGCTTTTTGATTCTCTTACTGTAGCCGAGAACATACTTTATTTTCTGCCCGATAAAAGAAAATACTCGGAAGCAGAATTAAAAAAGAAGATTGACGAGTTGCTATCTTTTGTTAATCTCTCGGGCGCCGAAAATTTATATCCTGAAGAGTTAAGCGGCGGAATGAAAAAAAGAGTCGCTATTGCTCGCGCTCTTGCTTTTAATCCGAAAGTTATACTCTTCGATGAGCCGACTACCGGTCTCGATCCGATTAATACGGCTTCCGTCCTTGAATTAATAGATAAATTGAAAGTCAAAGGCTCCACATCTGTAATAGTTACGCATATTATTGACGATGCAATTGAAATAGGAGATAAGTTTATTGTTATTAATCAGGGCGAAGTGGCGGATTCGGGGAATCTGCAAAAAATATTGAATTCGAGTAATTCTTTTGTAAATCAATTCTTTTTGAAAAGAAAACAATTGTTATCCGAAAGATTATCATTTGGAGTTTGAAAAATGATTAGAAATGACAAGAAAAATTATAGCTTAAAAGTTGGATACACTGTCTTTACGGGACTCGTAATCTTTTTTCTGTTTATAATCCTTGTCGGGACGGAAGGTTATTATTTCTCGAAAACATATAACCTGAACATGTATGTTAAAAACACAAACGGACTGATAGAAGGCAGCAAGGTATACCTGGGCGGATTGAAAGTGGGCGCCATCGATAAAATAGAATTTACAACGGTGGGAGAGAACAACCTTGTGTTGCTACGCCTCGAAATCCTAGAAAAATATAAATCGCGTATAACGGTCAATTCTTACGCTAAAATAGAAACAAGCGGTTTATTGGGAGATAAACTAATTAATATCTCTCTCGGCGACCCTTCCGAAAAACCTCTAAATGAAAACGAATTTATTCCGGTTAAAGAGTCATTATCGTTCGATAATCTAACCGATAAAATTGATCCTATTGTTTATAGCATTGATAAAATAGCAAACAATATAGCCGCGATTACCGATTCCTTGAATGGCAAAAGTAAGCTTTCGGATATATTACTGGGCATGGAAACGTCGAACGACCTGAAGTCCACTATTAAACAACTGAATTCCCTTGCGTCGAAACTAAATAACGGCAACAATACATTTAGCCGCCTGATAAACGAAGACAGTTTGTATACTGGTGTGAAAACGCTCGTTGATAATCTGCAAAATATATCCGACACGTTGAAATCGGGTAAAGGCACAATCGGTAAATTAATCGGAAACGATTCGTTATATAATAATATAAACGAGATTACAAGGAATCTTGAAAAAGTTGCTTCGTCGTTAAATAACAATTCGACTTTAGCGGGTGGAATTCTGAATAATCCCGACGGTTATGAAAAGTTAGAGATTTTACTTGATCAACTTGCTAAGCTTATAGAAGATATTAAAACAAATCCGGAAAAATACTTTCATATATCGGTTTTTTAATAAAAAGGAAACACGCTATGAAAACAATAGCCGGAGTTAAAAGAAACAGGGATTACTCTCCCAACCATATAGAAAACGACTCCCTCATCTTTATGAAAACTGTTGAGGAAATCAAACAGCTGGGATTAGAAGTGAATGTATATGACGAAGAAGAATTGGAAAAGGAGATGAAAATCAAAGAAGATTTAATATTCTCAATGGCAAGGGGCGCATTAGCTTTAAGAAAGCTTTTGAAAGCGGAGTTGGAAGGTAAAATGGTAATCAATTCTCCGTTAACGGTACTCAAATGTCACAGAATCAATATGTCTAAATTGCTTAAAGAGGCCGGTGTGCCGTTCCCGTTTACTGTGTCCGGCACGCTAGATGTACTAACTGACTATAAGTTCGATAACTTTAACTCGACAATTGTTTGGGTTAAAAGAGGCGATATACACGCCATTCACAGAGAAGATGTGACGTTAGTATTCAGCGAAGAGGAGAAAAGAAATATCCTGAAAGAATTTGGCCATCGGGGAATTGCTTCGGCAGTATTACAAAAACATATTGAGGGAGAAGTGGTAAAATTTTATGCAATTAAAGACACCGGTTTTTTTGACTACTTTTTCTATAACAGGGATAAATCAATTCGTTTTGATGAAAACAAATTGAAACTTTATACGTCGAAAGCCGCCGAAGTATTAGGACTGGAAATTTACGGCGGCGACGCTATTATTTCCGAAAGCGGGGAAATAACGATAATCGATATGAACGATTGGCCGAGCTTTGCTCCTGTAAGGGATAAAGCGTCTAAATATATCGCGAAATATATTTATCGGAAACTTTTCGGCGCAGAAGAAAGGACTTTGATATGATTACTTTGGCCGGTATTAGAAGACAAACGACTTACTCGCCTAATCACGTTAGCAACGACGCAAAAATATTTTTAAGAACGGTAGAGCGTCTCAATAAAAAAGGCTTTCGAGTTAATATATACGACGAACACGATCTTGGTCTGGTGGATATTAAAGAGCGGTTAATCTTCTCTATGGCTCAAGGAATCGAAAGCACGATGTTTCTTAAAGAGCTCGAAAAAGAAGGCAAAGTAATTATAAATTCGCCGAAGGGCTCTATTAATAGCTATAGAATAAATATGGTTAAAATATTGCCTGAAAAGGGGCTCCCCTTCCCAAAAAGTATTGTGATAAATGTGGAAGAAAAAAACAAAATCAAGTTCGAGGATTTCAACGCCAGAAAAATCTGGATAAAAAGAGGCGACGTACACGCCGTACATCGCGAGGATGTGACCGTCGTATATTCGGAAGAAGAAAAGAATAACATTATTACGGAATTTGCCAGGCGCGGCATTCGGGATGTTGTTCTTCAGGAACATCTCGACGGCGACGTAATTAAATTTTATTCAGTCAGGAATACAAGTCTGTTCCACTGGTTTTATCTCAATGGAATTAATCACACTCCATTTGAAATCAAACTTCTCAAAGATTTAGGAAATAAAGCTGCAGACGCGCTCGGGCTGGAAGTATACGGCGGAGATGCAATAGTATCCGGCGACGGTAAGATATCGATTATCGACATTAATGATTGGCCGAGCTTTGCCCCCGTCAGAGAAGAAGCCAGCAAGGCAATTGCGGAATTAATTGCAAATAAGATAAACAATTTTGTATCGGGAGAAGAATATGAAAGTTATTAAGAAAAACAAACATACTCAAATAATAACGGAAATTCCGGGTCCGAAATCATTAAAACTGTTTGAAGAAGAACAATTTTATATAGCGCCCGGAATACAAACTATTGCGACGCGCTCAAAAATTGCTATCGACAGGGGAGAAGGTTGTTTTGTCTATGATGCGGACGGAAATCGCTACATCGATTTCTTTGTAGGAGTCGGCGTGGCAAGTCTTGGATATAATCATCCCGTTTATACGGAACTAATGAAAGAACAGCTAGAGAAAATTCATGTCGGCAGCTTTACTTCCGAAAACCGGGTCAGGTTGACTAAGTTATTATCCGAAATAGCAATCGGCGATTTAAAGCGAAGCCAGTTCTATAGCGGAGGGGCGGAAGCAGTAGAGGCGGCGCTCCGAATGGCTAAATCATATACAAAGAAAACGGAATTTATCGGCTTCTGGAACGGATTTCACGGTAAGACGGCAGGCGTTCTGGGACTATTGGGCGACAGTTTTAAGTTCGATTTGGGACCGCTGCCGGCAGGAATTTATACGAGTCCTTATGCCGACTGTCGTCACTGCGAATTCAACAGAAGTTTTCCCGGGTGTAATTGGGAATGCGTAGACCACATAAGAAAAAAAATACGATATGAAACCACGAATAATATCGCCGCAATTATTGTGGAACCGATTCAAGGAACGGCGGGGAATGTTGTGCCTGCTCCCGGCTTTTTGAAACAATTAAGAATTCTTGCCGACGAGATCGGAGCGTTGTTAATATGCGACGAAATGATTACGGGATTCGGTAGAACCGGTAAAATGTTCGGCTCGCAACACGAAGAAATTGTTCCCGACATTATTACTATAGGTAAAGGCTTTGGCGGCGGATTCCCCGTAACCGGCGTAATGTCGCGCGACGAAATTATTTTTGCAAAACCGTTTGGAAATCCGAGCGGCAGCTCCTCCAGTTACGGCGGTAATCCTATGGCGTCTACAGCGGCTTATGCCACTTTAAAAACTATTATCGAAGAAGGTCTGGTTGAAAACTCCGCAAATGTAGGCGCGTTTATGATAAACAAATTAAATGAATTAAAAAATCGAATCCCGATTATCGGAGATGTGCGAGGCAAGGGATTAATGATAGGCATTGAATTGGTTAAAGGGAAAAATTCAAAAGATAAGCTGGATAAAGTATACACGGAAATGTTTTTCAATGAATGTCTGAAACGAGGTCTGATAGTAATGGGATACAATGCGGATATTAGGGTTTATCCGCCGTTGATTATTAACAAAGAAATTGCCGAAGAAGGCATCTCTATTATGGAGGAGGCTTTTACATATGTCGCAGAAAAAATTAAATATTGAGTCTACCTATAAATCAAAAGATACGGAGGAATTTCTCGATAGGATTTTTTACCGTAGAGTCGGGTATGCAATGGCTCTGGCTGCCAGGTCGTTGGGTTTGACTCCAAACGCCGTAACGCTTATCAGCGTAATATTCGGCGTGGCGGCGGGACACTTGTTCTTTTATCAGAATACGACTGTCAATTGGATCGGAGTCTTGTTTCTGGTAATTGCGGAAGCCCTGGACGGCGCCGACGGTCAACTAGCGCGCATGACAAATACGCATTCACGATATGGCAGAATATTCGACGGTGTCGCCGGAAATCTTTGGTTTATTAGTATCTATTTACATATGTCTGCCCGCTTTGTTGCCGAAGGCGGTTCGCCGTATATATTTTTAATAGCGGTGCTTGCCGGGTTAAGCCATTCCTTCCAAAGCGCTATGGCTGACTTCTATAGGGTTTTTTATCTCTACTTTGTCCAGGGAAAAGATAAGGATATCGACGATATAAGCGAGGTTAAAAACACCTATTCCGGACTTTCGTGGTCGAAGTCTCCTTTTAAAAAATTTCTGTTGAGAGTTTATATTAACTATATACGCGAACAATACTTGCTTGCCAAAAAAGTAAGAGAGTTGTTTAGCTACGTTAAGGACAATTTGAGCGGCAGAGTGCCTGAATGGTTTCGTTCCGAGTACAGAAAGCTGAATAAACCAATGATTAAATATCAGAATATTTTAACCACTAACACGCGTATGATCGTCCTCTTTATTACCGTATTCCTCGGCAATATACTTCATTATTTCCTTTTTGAACTTATAATTCTTAATGCCGTGCTGGTCTATTTTGTAATTAAAGAAGAAGCGATTCATAATTATTTACTCGACGTTATTAAAAGGGGAAAATAATAAAATGTTACAAGGCGCTGTAATCGGATTTGGCGGAATAATACAGAAGAGCCATCTGCCTGCTTTTGCCGATTCTAAGTTGCGAACGAAATTAAAAATAAAAGCCGCTGTGGAATTGAATAAACGAAACAGAATCGAAAGCGGCAAAAAATACAGGGACTTGAATTTTTACGCTTCTTTTGAAGAAATGCTAGATAATGAAAAAATCGATTTCGTGGATATTGCAACTCCGCCGGTATATCACAAAGAATATATTGAAAAAGCTATATCTCGCAATCTCAATATCATTTGTGAAAAACCTTTCGTGCTAAATACAAAAGAAGCTCTCTATATATATGATAAACTATCCGGATATAATGGAACGTTCGTCGTATGTCATCAATATAAATACTCTCCTTTATGGCGGGAATTCAAGAAAGCAATAGACACAGCTCCTAAAACTAAAAAAATGTTTTTACAATTTAACGTAATACGTTCCAAAGCCGATAAAGGTATTGAAATGTTTCGTAACGTATGGCGAATCGATAAAAATATTAGCGGCGGAGGAATACTTGCCGATACTGGCATACATTACATTTATTTGTCTCTCTGGTTAATGGGTAAGCCCCGGTCGGTCTGGTCCTCGGCGAAGAACATTACTCATCATAATTATAAAGTTGAAGATACGGCTGTTGTGATATTGGAATTCGACAGAGGCATAGCTCAAATTAATTTAACATGGGGAGGCAACAGGAGACATAACAGCGCTTTTTTGAGCTCGGGAAATGTTTCGCTACAGTATTTGGGAGGACGAAAATTAATAAAATATATAAATGATAAAGAAGAGATTTTAGAAGTTCCCGACCCATCTGACAAAAACACATATATAGATTTGTACGTCGAACTGTTTAACGAATTCTACAATATGGCAACAAGAAAAAGTACTGATAAATCGGCGGCTGAAGAAGCATTGATGTCAATTAAAATTATGGAACTGGCCTATAAATCGTCAGAAAAAAATAAGACAATGGCAATAATAAATGAATAATAAAATACATAGCGCTTTCTTTATAGGCGGATTGATAATCTTTGTTATTCTCGTTTACAATTTTGGCGTGAATGAGATAATTGAAAATATATATAAAACGGGCGTTTGGTTTCTGCCTATTGTAGGAATCTGGGGATTTGTATATCTGATTAATACATGCGCCTGGTTTATTATTATAGACGGCTTTAATAGCCCTTTGAAATTTTCTAAAATCTTTTCGATAACGCTGAGCGGCTTTGCAATTAACTATATTACTCCCGTTGCTAGCATGGGCGGCGAGCCGTATAGAATTTACGCTCTTAAGAATTTTATAGGACTCGACAAATCTGTGTCGTCTACAATCCTATATACGATGATTCATTATACGTCGCATTTTTTGTTCTGGCTAACAGCCATTGCTTTGCTTGCTATTTATTCGCCCCTTTCCTTTACGCTAACGGTAATATTGATTGCTCTGGCTGCCGTTTTGATTCTATTAATTCTCTTTTTTATTTCAAGACACAAAAAGGGCGTCCTTGTATCTTTATACAGATTGCTCAATAAAATTTCTTTTTTCAATAAATATTTTGCTGAAAAATATTTCAAAGAAGACTCCATAATCAAAATCGATAAAGAAATAACGTCGTTTTATAATAAACGCAAAAAGGCGTTCTACTTATCGCTTATTCTTGACTACCTCGGGAGAATAGTAGCCTCAATCGAATTCCTTTTTATCCTAAAGTCAATTGGCGCCGACATTTCTTTTTTTGACGCCATATTTATAAGCGCGGCTTCATCTCTTATTATGAATATTATCTTTTTTGTTCCGATGGAGTTGGGAATAAGGGAAGGTTCCCTTATGCTCGTCATGAACGCTCTTAAGTACGGTAGTGGAATAGGTGTTTATATAGGATTGGTAAACAGGATACGCGAATTTTTCTGGATATTAGTCGGATTATTACTGATACAATTGAATAAATACGGCATCAAGAAGGGAAATATTATGGAAGACTTATTATGAACGAACAAAACATAACCGCATATCTTTTTGATTTTGGCGGCACGTTAGACATTAACGGAAAGCATTGGAGCGTTGAATTTTGGGAAGTATACGAAAGCCTCGGCGTGCCGGTTTCGTACGAAGAATTCAGGCAAGCTTATATCTTTGCCGAAGATCGCGCCGACCGCATAATTAATCAAGATTATTCTCTGTATAATACGCTCGAGACGAAAATTACATTGCAGTTCGACTATTTGAAAAAAAACAACGCTGATATAGACGACAAAACCGTAGAAGTCATAACTAAAAGATGCTATGCCGATATAATAAACAATATCCCCGAGACAAAAAGAATCTTGAAAAAGTTTAATTCGCTTTACAAAACAGCTCTGGTGTCAAATTACTACGGTAATCTCAAAACCGTATGCGAGGAATTAAATATCGATGAATATTTCGACGTGATCGTTGAGTCTTCAAAAATAAAGATATACAAGCCGGACCCCAGGATATTTGAAATTGCTTTACAGAAACTCGGAATAGAGCCTAGAGAAGCGGCGGTTGTGGGAGATTCATACGACAGGGATATTGTTCCCGCCAAGCGGATTGGATGCGCGACGATTTGGCTTAAAGGTAAGAGCTGGAAAGAAAAAAATGAATCGACAGCCGCCGATTTTATTATTACATCAATAGAAGAACTGGACAAATTTCTGTCATAAAATAACATGTTTAATTGGAGGAAATTTATATGAAACGAGAAATTGAAAATCCGAAAGGCAAACTCGGAATTCTAAGCGTTGGATTGAACGGAGCGGTAACTACAACTTTTTTGGCTGGTACGCTCGCGATACGCAAAGGGAAAAAAAAGCCAATCGGCTCTCTAACTCAGATGGGCACTATTCGCATCGGTAGAAGAATCGATAATAATTTCCCTTTAATTAAAGATTTTGTGCCCCTGGCAAATCTTAACGACCTTGTTTTTGGCGGGTGGGATATAAGGAATGAAAACGTTTATGAGAGCGCTATTAGCGCAAACGTGCTTGAGACGAACGATCTGGAAACGGTAAAAGATGAGATGAAGCGAATAAAACCAATGAAAGCGGTATTTGAAAAAAGGTTTGTAAAGAAACTGGACGGCGATTGGGTGAAAACCGGTTCCACAAAATACGAATTGATGGAGTCTCTACGAGAGGATATACGGAATTTTAAGAAAGAAAATAAGTTAGACCGCGTAGTGGTTATCTGGTCGGCTAGCACCGAGATATTTATAAGAGAGAGCGAAGTGCACAGCAGTTTGAAATTTTTTGAAGAAGGGATGAAAAAAAATCACCCGGATATATCTCCGAGTATGTTGTATGCTTATGCCGCCTTAGCCGAAGGAGCTCCTTTTGTAATGGGCGCTCCAAATCTTTCCGTAGAAATTCCGGCGCTCGTGGAATTATCGTTAAAAAATCAAGTGCCGATTGCAGGCAAGGATTATAAAACAGGCCAAACGCTGGTCAAAACTGTTATAGCTCCCATGTTAAAAGCCAGAATGCTCGGACTTCATGGTTGGTTTTCGACGAATATATTAGGAAACAGAGACGGAGAAGTGCTCGATGAACCGGATAATTTCAAGACCAAAGAAGAAAGTAAACTCTCCGTAATTGATACTATCCTTCAGCCGGAACTCTATCCTGATTTATATAATAAATATTATCATAAAGTAAGAATAAATTATTATCCGCCCCGAGGAGATAATAAAGAAGGTTGGGACAATATCGATATTTTTGGCTGGATGGGATATCCGATGCAATTGAAAATTAATTTCCTGTGCAGAGACTCTATACTGGCTGCGCCAATTGTATTGGACCTTGCTCTGTTTGCCGACCTTGCGCTACGCAGCGGTATGTATGGCATTCAAGAGTGGCTGTCGTTCTACTTTAAAAGCCCTATCCATAGTAAAGAAAAAGTTCCTGAACACGACCTCTTTATTCAGTTGATGAAATTAAAAAATACTTTGCGAAAATTAATGGGAGTTAACCCAATTACACATCTGGATTCCAATGGCATTGAAGAATCGGTAGAGGAGTATTATCCGGATTGAAGCAAATTACAACCGCGAATTATTATTTGAAAAGGAGAGCTAATATATGCATAGTGTTGAGACAATTAAATTGCTGGAATCATTTCGATTTGGAGTCAGAGAAGCGCTGCTGAGCCTTTCGGCTACGGCGGCTCTCTCGTTATTCGTTGCGTGGGTCTATCATATTACCCACAGAAAGAAAAAGTACAGTAAGGAATTTCTGCAAACTCTTGTATTTATCAGCGCGGTAGTGGCTTCGGTTATGCTCGTTATCGGCAACAACCTCGCCGGCGCTTTTGGTCTTATCGGAGCGGTGTCGATTATTCGGTTCCGCACAAAAGTTAAAAATCCTCAGGACACGGCTTATATCTTTTTCGTGATGGCTGTCGGAGTAGCGTGCGGGTTTAAGTATTATTACGTCGCTCTTGTATCGACTATCTTTATCGGAACAATGCTGATAATCTTTTCCAAACTCAATTTTACAGAAGAAGAGGTTTCGCGAAAATCTCACATACTCAGAATACTCGTAAACGACTTAAACGAAGGCAAAGCGGCGATTGAAAAACTGCTGGACGCCGAAGTCGAATGGTGGGATATTTATCAGCTCAAAACCGACAAGCACGATAAACTCGTTGTCGACTATATAATCAATTTGAAAACAAATACTCCCGTAAAAGTATTTCTCGATTTTGTGTTCAATAAAGCCGAAAGCTTTTTCACGGTTATGGAATTTAAGGATGCGTAGATTATTATTAGTTTTTTTGACAATCCAACTTTTACCCGTTCTTCTTTATTCGCAAAAGAAGGTAAGCTACGACGGTTATTTCGAAATTGGCGGCAAAGCCGAGTATAACGGCGTTTATATCGAAAGTTACTACAAAGCCAAAATGGAATTCGAATATAAAATCAATAAATACACCGAAGTCGAAATCGATATAAGAGGAAATTCCGAAGACAGGGAAATTATTCTCTATGAAGCGTCGGCTGAGTTCGAATTGTCGGACAATCTCGAAATTGAAGTCGGCGATTTAAAGAAAAGATTCGGTTACGAAGAATGGACTGCGAGAGAAAAACTGCCTACGATAAGACGGAGTATGGTTAACCGGTATTTAGAACCGCTCGGATACGTTAACCGGGAACCCGGAGTTCAGGTTGAATGGGAGCGAGAGGACTATTTGCTGACCGGCGGCGTGCATTATAACGAGTCGCATTCGGTAAGTTATATTATTAAAGCCGTAAAACGTTCGATCTCTTCGTTAGACGGCGTTTTTGCAAATCTTCAAATAATACGCACGCGCGATACGGAAATACCGAACGCCACGGCTTTCAATGCAGGCGTATTCGATACGGTTGCGGGTTTTGCTTCCGTTCTGGAATTCTACTACGGACTCGATCCCGTCGAATCACACTACAGCGCGCTCGAAGGCGGAGATAACGACGTTTACCTTGGAGCGGTCAGATTTATTACGTCTAAAATATTCCTGTTTGAAAACAAAATTATCTGCGGTTTCGAACCCGTCCTTTCGGGAGCCGTACTGGTAAATAATATGGATTATACCGACGTCAACAAGTTTCAGCTTATGTTAGGATTCAACTTTTATTTCAACGACAATGCGCGATTAATGATTAACGGCGACCTGGTGGCAAGTAATCGTCCCTTTAGCAAATCGAAAAGATCGTTAACCGACAGCAGCGCTCTAATTCAGCTGCAGGTAAGATGGTAAAGAAAACGATAAAATATCCGGGTCTTCTTTTTCTGGTGTTACTGATTGTTTCCTGCGACTTTATTGCCGACCCTCCCGCAGTAGAAAATTATAATCTCCCGGTCTGCAGTATTGAAATATCTGAAGAGAATTACGGGCTTCTGAAAAAGAACGCGTATTCGAATCTTAAAGTATCCGCGCGCCTGAACATTAACGGCGTGGAACATAAAATTAAAATAAGGCATCAGGGATTCAGTTCGCGCGGCAATTTTAAAAAGAACTTCCGCATTATTTACGAAGAGGGGAGCGATCCGTTTTTCGAAGGTTCGGAAGTCATATTAAATTCGCAGGCGATCGATCCTTCGATGATGAAATCTTTTCTCGCAATCGAAATATTTAAGCATACCGACCTCATTACTTTTAAGATTCAGCCGGTAGCTTTCTATATCAACGATACTTACGAAGGACTCTATTATTTAATTGAGCCGATTGACGAGACTTTTTTTGTCAAAAGAAATATTAAAACTTCGGAATTGTATAAAGCTTACAACGGATTCGCGTTCTTTAATTACGACGATTTGCCCGATGTACGGAAAGGATACGAAAAAAAATTTCCCGACGACGAAAATTATCATACGCTCGAAAAGTTGATTGCGGCAACAAGCGCAGACGGTGAAAATTTTCCGGAAGAACTCGAAAAGGAATTCGATACGGATAAATTCCTCCAGTATTGGGCGGTTACTGTGCTGATCTGCAATTGGGACGGTATAATTCATAATTTTTGTTTGAGACGGGATGCTTCGTCGAATAAATTCGAGATTGTGCCGTGGGACCTCGACAGAACATTCATGTGGGACGATTACAGAACCGCTTTTCCGGGAGATAATTATCTTGTTCGTAAGCTTATGAATTATCCCCAATACAGAAAAATCTATAAAGCTCACTTCGAGCGACTGCTCGAAGAAGTATTCAACGCTTCGGTTTTATTTCCCAAAATCGACTCGATGAAAACCGTGATCGGCAATGCATATAATAACGACCGTTGGCTGAAATCCAACGGTTACGACATCGAAACCGAATCGGAAAATATTAAACGGTTTATCGAAAGAAGAATCGATTATATCAAAAATCAATTGAAAAATTTCAACTGAAGCAGGAATGATTTATTTTTGCCAAATATATAAAGGGGATTAAATGAAATATTCGGTTATTGTTTTCGACCTTGGCAGCGTGCTGATTCCGTTCGACTATACTAAGGCGATTGAACGAATCAATAAAGCGGAAGAAGGGCTCGGTAATAAATTCGCCCGGCTCTACGCTGAGAATTACGAATTTCACAGAGATTTTGAACGCGGAAAAATCAGCAGAGAAAAGTTTCTGGATAAGATGTGCGAATGGCTCGAAGGCAAAGTCGACCGCGAAGAATTTTGCAGAATTTTTTCGGATATTTTTACTACAAACGACGACGTCATAAAACTGCTGCCTGTACTGAAAAAAAATTACAAACTCGTCCTACTTTCGAACACTAACGAGATTCACGAAGAATACGGATATTCGCATTACGAATTCCTGAAATATTTCGACAAACTTTTTCTTTCGCATAAAGTCGGAGCCGTTAAACCGGAAGAAAAAATTTATCGCGCGGTCGAATCGTACACGGGAATGCATTCGTCGGAACATTTTTTTATCGACGACGTTCAGGAATATGTGGACGGCGCAAGAAGATGCGGCTGGGACGCGGCTCGGTTCGTCGATTATAATACTTTAATACACGATTTGAAAATCAGAAGAATAAATCTCGACGGTCTATCCTGAAATCCATTTTTTCCAGACCTCGGGCTGATATCCTAAAGTTACTTCGTTTCCGTTTCTGACTATCGGAGTTTTTAATAGCAACGGATCGTTGAGCAGTTCTTCTTCTGTATCGTAAACCATATATTCGAGATTTCTCTTTTTGTATTGCCTGCCTTCTTTGTCGAGCAAATCGTCGAGATTGATTTTACGGGTTATATTATCGAGCTCGCCTTTTGTCAGCCCTTTTTCGTTCAAATCCTTGAAATGAAATTTAACGCCTCTTTCCTTAAAAAAGCGTTCCGCTTTCTTTGTGTCGTTGCATTTTCTGGTGCCGATTATTTGTATGTTCATGATAATTCCCCTTCGAATGGGTTTTGTTTGCCAGCCGGTAAAATTATATTTTAACAGCGCTAAAATAAATTAATGACGGAGAAGTAATGAATCTTAAAAAATTTTTTCTAATCAGCATAATAGGAATTTCACTCATGAATTGCACTACCGAAAAGCAAGACGATTTCAAATATGTGGCGGAGCAATTTGCCGACTTAAGAATACAAAGGTATAAAATCGACAATTTTGACAAACTAACGCTTCAACAGAAAAAACTAGTTTATTATCTCTATCAGGCGGCGCTTGCCGGGAGAGATATTATTTGGGATCAGAATTACAAACACAATCTTTACATCAGAAGAACGCTCGAAGGAATTGTAAAAACCTATAACGGCGACAGAAACGAACCTCAGTTTGCAAAATTTATGGAATATACAAAACGAGTCTGGTTTTCCAACGGCATTCATCATCATTATTCCAATAAAAAATTCCAGCCGGAATTTTCAAAAGAATATTTTGCAAATCTTGTCAGAGGTTCGGACGAATGGGAGCTGCCGCTGCAAAACAACGAAACCACGGACGACCTTATTAACAAACTGACTCCCATTTTATTCGATCCCAACGTCGATCCGGTAAAGGTAAATCAGGACCCGAACGCCGACCTGATTAAAACATCGGCTGTCAATTTTTACGAAGGAGTAACTCAAAAAGAAGCCGAAGACTTTTACAACAGTCTTGCCGACCCGAAAGATACCAGACCGGTATCGTACGGACTGAATTCCAAACTCGTTAAAGAAAACGGCAAGATATTCGAACGCACCTGGCGGTATAAAGGAATGTACCACCTGGCTATCGACAAAATAACATACTGGCTCGAAAAAGCGATGACAGTGGCGGAAAACGAACAACAGAAAAAAGCTCTCGATTTGTTGGTTAAATATTATGTCACGGGAAATCTCAAATTGTGGGATCAATACAATATAGAATGGATTAAAGACACGAATTCCGTCGTCGACGTTATTAACGGATTTATCGAAACGTATAACGACCCGCTCGGATACAAAGCAAATTTCGAATCGGTCGTTTCGTTCAAAGATTTCGAAGCCACAAAGAGAATCAAAACCATAAGCGACAACGCGCAATGGTTCGAGGACAATTCTCCCATAATGCCCGAGCATAAAAAGCAAAACGTTAAGGGAATTTCGGCTAAAGTAATAACCGTCGTCGTTGAATCGGGAGACGCTTCGCCCTCGACTCCGATAGGCATAAATCTGCCGAATGCAAATTGGATACGAAAAGAATACGGATCGAAATCGGTTAACTTGGGAAACATAGTTCATTCTTACAATAAAGCTTCGGAAAGCAGCGGACTGATTGAAGAATTCGCATACTCGCAGGAAGAAATAGAACGCGCAAAAAAATACTGGGCGCTGGCAAGCGATCTTCATACCGACATGCACGAAGTGATAGGACACGCGTCGGGACAGTTGAATCCGGGCGTCGGTCAGCCGAATGAAACTCTCAAAAATTACGCATCCGTGCTGGAAGAAGCGCGCGCCGATCTGGTGGCTCTCTATTTCATTATGGATCCCAAACTTGTCGATCTGGGAGTTATGCCTTCCCTCGAAGTCGGTAAAGCAGAATACGACGGTTATATCAGAAACGGTTTGATGACTCAGCTTGCCCGCGTTGAATTGGGAGACGATATCGAACAAGCGCATATGAGAAACCGGCAGCTCGTCTCCGGTTGGGTCTATGAAAAAGGCATGAACGACAATGTAATCGAAAAGAAAGTTAGAGACGGAAAAACTTTTTTTGTAATTAACGATTATCGGAAATTACGCGATTTGTTCGGAGAACTTCTCAGAGAAATTCAAAGAATTAAATCGGAAGGCGACTACGAAGCCGGTAAAAATCTGGTGGAAAACTACGGCGTTAAAGTCGACAGGGAACTTCATGCGGAAGTTCTAGAACGTTATAAAAAACTTAATATCGCTCCGTATGCCGGCTTTATAAATCCCGTACTTGTCCCGGTTATGAACGGCGACGAAATTATTGACGTAAAAATTGAATATCCCGAAGACTTTACCGAACAGATGCTCTATTACGCAAAAGAATATTCGTTTTTGCCGACATATAATTAATCTTATAAAAAAAGAGAGGGAGATGATTGATATCTCCCCCTCTTTGCCCTCGGATTATTTCATGTAAACGAGTTTGATCGATTTCTTGAACGCGCCTCCCGAGACCGTAAAGATATAAACGCCCGAAGAAAGCTGTTCACCTTCGTCGTTTTTTCCGTCCCAGAAAAGATTTATAATATTTGAACTGTTCGGCGTATACTCGAATGTTTTAACTTCCTGTCCGAGTAAATTATAAATTTTGATTTTGATGTTTTCCTTAGCTGCCTCTGCCGGCAAAGTAACGGTAATGTTTACCTGCGAATTGAACGGATTCGGATAAGCTTTAACGTCGAATTCCGTCGGAACCTCATTCTCTTCGTCGACCGATATTATGGCTCCTCCGTCGTCCCAGCCCCTTTGCTGTTCCTGAACGCATTCTATACAAACCGTGTCCCCGGGCTCCAGGCACAGGAATGAAGTATAAGTAGACAATACTCGGTAGCGAGCGCTCAAATCGATCAGTTCAATTATTTCTTTGTTTGTTAAATACCCTTTTTCGAGATTGCTTATATACCATCCCGTCCACATTTGAGCTGTCGTGCTGTCTGCGTTGGCTATTTCGTTTTCATAGATATTCAAAGTCGACGTGAACGGTTTCGAGTCGTAAATTCCTGAGGCTTTTATCGTAAAGGGAAAACTACCGATATACTTACCGATCTGTACAATCGGCTCGCCGATATTGATGGAGGCTTCAATACTTTTTAAGCTCTGTCTGCTAAAACAAAAACCGGCTTCGAGAGTAGTATAGAGATCGAACGAAGTTATTAATCCGCTTATTTGTCCGAAGAGTTCGTTCATTGTTGCAAGCGGCGAATTGTTTAATCTTTTATAGTCACCGCCCGTCAATCTCGCAAGATTTGTGTAAAAATATTCGTTGCCCAGATACGATCTGTTGCCGAAATAATAATAGTAATAATTATTGTTGTTGAAGTCGAAAATGTATGTGGGCGGCAAAGGGGAGTAATAAGTTTGCAGGTCGTTTATCAATTGATTTGCCTGTTCGAAGCTGCCGAATTGATCGGAAGAAGCCATCAGATAAACCACGGCGCTGTCCCCGTCGTTCTGTAGATATTCGTAACCGTCGTTCAATAATGTAGCCAAATTGCTGTAGGAAGACAGATGGGCGCCTTTGAAGTTTTCCAGTACGGCGTTAATTGAATTGGTGTCGGCGTTAATCCAACTCTCGCTCAGTCGTTGGGTGCCGAGCATCGAATAAAAAATGTTGAATCGGTCGTCTTCTTCCAAATTCGTTTTTATCAGCGTCTTAAGATTTGAGACTACGTCGTCTTTTGATAGAGTAGTTTTTCTTACGTCGTAATCAATGAGAAATAAAATTTTGTTCTTCTTTTTATCGATGATAGTATTGCCCGGGAAGAGAGCCATTTGATAGTATCCCGTTTCTCCGTCGTCATACTTTTTCAGGTAGACTCCGTTTATCATCGGATTGGGATATTCAACCGCCAAGTTCGACGGCAGACTTGAAACATTCGTGAATGAAACATATTCGTAGTCGGCGGGATATTCCGTTCCGGAGGCGTTAACAAACTCGCCGTCCTTGCCGGCTAATACGGGATTTTTCCATTCGTTAAAGTTCAATGCGGCTATTTCAAGATTCGCTACGGGTTTGTTTGCGGCATTCAAAATGTAGTAGGGTAACGGAACCAGAGCTTTTTCACTGTACCAATTGTTAGGCGTCAAATACTGAATTTTAAATTTCCTGAAGGATTTGGGAAAAAGCGGATAAACGCGTAGTTCATAATTGTTGGTAGACCGTTTGTACAATACCGCAGGGTCGCGTCTTCGGCTGACGATATTTTCATAAATAGTAGACGCAGTCCATGTATCGAGCAGAAGTCCTTTGCTGATTTCGTCTCCTACCCAGAGCCACAGATCAGTTACCACGCTTCCTTCCGGCAAAGAAAAATTAAGCACAATCTCGAGCTGCTTATCGTCGCTTAAATATGTGTCGGTAGTCGCTACTTCGAGTATGAGATCGATTTTGCTGAAAACTCCCTCCGGCTTTACAATAACCTGGGCTTTATTAATTACGGGCGTGTAATTGCCCCATCCATGCGGGTCGTTAATCGACAGGTAAGCGTATTGCTGAGCCTTAATACTAAAAACCAGGGCAAAAAGAATTAGAAAAAAAGCGTATCTTTTTAACATAGAAGCCCCCTTTTAATAATGAATATTTAAAATAATTTTACTCAAAAATTATTCCAAATTCTATATATAATAATACGGTACAGTTTCAAACTTTTTTATTAACACATGCGAAATATTTTCGCGCCGGAGTAAATTTTTCGTTTAAAAAGATTATTTTGGGATTAATTGCTATTTTATATACATGAATTTGAAACTGGTAGTATTCGACCTGGACGGTACGCTTGTAAGTTCGCACAAAACAATTTACGCGGCTACAATAGAAACTTTTAACCGTCTCGGCATTGAGCATAATTTGACGGAAGATGAATTCTATTCCCGGATCGGTCTTCATTTCGAAGATATTTTTGAAGAATTCGGAATAAAAGTCCCTGATTTCAAAGAATTTATCGAGTTGTATAAGTCGATTTATTTTGACTTTATTAAATACTCCGAACTTTACGAAGGCGTCCAGGAGATATTAGAGGATTTAAAGAGGAATAAAATCAAGCGCGCTCTTTTGACTACCAAGTCGCAAGAGCAGGCTGAATTGATTTTGAAACATTTCGGCATCGATCCCGAATTCGATTTTATAATGGGGAGGCGTCCTGGGTTCGAGCATAAACCTTCGCCACAGCCGCTCCTTTTTATTTGTGAAAGTTTAAATGTTATTCCGGCCGATACTTTAATGGTCGGCGATACCGAGCTCGACGTTCTTTGCGCCAAAAATGCAAACGCAAAATCGTGCGCAGTTACGTACGGATATCGAACAGCCAATGATTTAATAAAACTCGATCCCGATCTGATTGTAGGGTCGCTCGATGAACTGAGATTGAGATTCAACGGAAAATAAAATGAAATCCGCCACTCTTCGTTTCTACGAAGAATTAAACGATTTCCTTCCGCCTGCAAAAAGAAAAGTCCCGTTTCAATACCGGTTTTACGGAAGTCCTTCGGTTAAAGACGTAATCGAATCGTGCGGAGCGCCTCATACGGAAGTCGACCTGATAATTGTAAACGGGAATTCCGTCGGATTCGATTACCGGATAAAAGAAGGCGATTATATTTCGGTTTATCCGGAATTCGAGTCGATCGATATAACTCCCGTACAGAAATTAAGACCCTCGCCGCTCAGAAATCCGCGTTTCATTCTCGACGTCCACCTGGGAAGGCTTGCGCGCTATTTGAGAATCTGCGGTTTCGATTCTCTCTACAGAAACGATTTTTCCGACGAAGAAATTATCGATATTTCTGTAAATGAAAAAAGATGCATCCTTACGCGCGACGTCGGCATCTTGAAAAATAACAAAGTAGTCAGAGGCTACTGGATTAGAAATCAGTCGCCTGTAAAACAGCTTAGAGAAGTTGTCGGCAGATTCGATCTCGCCGGCGCCGTACAACCGTTTTCTCTTTGCATCGAATGCAATGTAAAACTAAATAAAACCGAGAAAGAGAAAGTGGAAAACCTTTTGCCTCCGAAAGTAAAAAAAATAAATACCGAATTTTACAGATGCCCAAATTGTAAAAAAGTCTATTGGAAAGGAACGCATTACAAAAAAATGATTGAACTGATTCGAACGATTCAACATGAAGGGCGTTAATGATTATCTGTTTCTAAAATTATATATTATATCAAAGGGTTAAACGATTATGGAATACAGACTGAGCGAAATATATATCTATCCTTTCAAATCTTTAGGAGGGATATCGTTAAAGCGCGCCGAGGCAACAGACCGCGGACTTAAGTACGACAGGCGATTCATGCTTGTAGACGGCCAAGGCAATTTCCTGACGCAAAGGAAGTTTCCCGTTATGGCTTTAATAAAACCGGAAATAACGGACGAAGGTTTTCGCCTCCGATATTCAAAAGACAACAGGATAATTGAAATACCGTTTAGACCGGAATCCGACGTCAGAGCAAAAGTTAAAATATGGGACGACGAAGTCGAAGCCCTGCTTGTTTCGGAAGAAGCCGATAAATGGTTCGAAGAGATATTGAAAATAAAATGCCGTCTCGTATTTATGGAAGACGACGTTAAGAGATACGCAGATAAGAAATACGCGTTAAATAATGAGCTGGTTAGTTTTGCAGACGGATTTCCTTTTTTAATTATCGGCGAAGAGTCGCTCAAAGACCTTAATTCCCGTCTGAATGTAAAAATTCCAATGAATCGTTTTCGTCCCAACCTTGTTTTTAAGGGGGGGCGTCCCTTCGACGAGGATAAATGGGAATCTTTCGTACTGAACGGAATTAAATTTCGGGTTGTAAAACCGTGCGCGCGTTGCGTGATAACGACTGTCGATCAGACAAACGCCCGGAAAAGCGAAGAGCCCCTCAAAACTCTTTCTCTTTATCGGAAGGAGGGAAATAAAATATTATTCGGACAAAATTTGCTGCACGAAGGAGCCGGATTAATCGAAACGGATTCGTTAATAACAGTAACACAATGGAAATAATATTTTGTAAACGGAGCGATTATGGAAAGATTAAAAGCCTTTTTAAGAACCACATTCCTCGGCGGATTTTTGATTGTGCTGCCGATTATCCTTTTGATATTCGTGCTCGATTGGTTCTTCAACTTTTTGACGGACAAAATAAGACCGGTTACGAATATCCTGGTGGAAACCGCCCGGTTGAACGAACTGGTCGCTTCGGTTGCCGCCGTAATTATAATTCTGCTCCTCTTTTTTATTGTCGGATTGATAGTGAGAACAAGTCTTGGCAGTTATATAATCGGATTTCTGGAAGAAAAAATTTTAAGGCGCGTGCCGCTTTATAAAATCATTAAAGATACGGTTATACATCTGTTCGGCGACGAGAAATTGATTTTCAAAGGAGTGGCGCTGGTAAAACCGTTTGGCAACGATACGATGGTCACCGCTTTTATTACGGACGAAAGCTTCGACGGATACACAACCGTTTTCATTCCTTCGGCACCGGCTCCGACGGGTGGATACATTTATCATATCAAAAACGAATTCGTAATTAAACTCGATTACCCGGTGGAAGAGGCAATGCGAACGGTTCTTAGTCTCGGAGGCGGCTCCGGAAAACTCCTTAATACGATGAATGAGAAAAAATCATAATTCGACTTTGTGACGCGTTTGACCTTCGCCGAAAACTATGAATTTCTTAGTGGTCAACGCTTCCAATCCCATCGGTCCGTATGCATGTAATTTGGAAGTCGAAATTCCGATTTCCGCGCCCAATCCCAATTCGCCGCCGTCGGCAAAACGCGAAGACGCATTGACCATTACTGATGAAGAATCGACGTCTCTGATAAATTTTTGCGCGGTAAAAATATTCCCCGTTGCAATTACGTCTGTATGATTTGAGCCGTATTTAGCTATATGTTCCACTGCTTCTTCGTAACCGCTTACAATTTTTACGGCTATTATCAGATCGAGATACTCGGCGTAGTAATCTTCTTCCGCAGCGGCTTTCGCATCGGGAATTAATTCTATTGTTCCGCTGCAACCCCGTATTTCGACATTCTTTTTTTTCAGAGCGGATGCGGCTGCCGGCAGAAATTTCGGAGCTATCTCTTTGTGAACGAGTAACGTTTCGAGCGCGTTACAAACCGCCGGCCGCGACGTTTTTCCGTCAATCAACAGTTTGATTGCAAGTTCGGCGTCGGCGTCTTTATCCACGTAAAGATGACAAACGCCTTTGTAATGCTTTATAACGGGAATTCTGCTGTTTTCGGTTACGAACCGGATTAGTCCCTCGCCTCCTCGCGGAATTACAAGGTCGATATATTCCTCGAGTTTAAGAAGATCGACCATTGCATTGCGGTCGGTCGTCGGAATAAAAGTGAGAATGTCCGGACTAACCCCGGATTCTTCAATGCCCGATTTGAGAGCTTCGACTATTGCGACATTCGAATTAAAAGCTTCGGAGCCTCCGCGAAGTATCACTCCGTTGCCGCTTTTGATGCAAAGCGCCGCGGCGTCGGATGTTACGTTGGGACGCGCTTCGTAAATGATTGCAATCACTCCGAGCGGTATGCGCATCGTTCCTACGCGTATTCCGTTTGGGCGCGTTTTTATATTCTCGATAATACCGACGGGATCGTCGAGCTGAACGATTTCCTTTATCGCTTTTATCATCGAATCGATTCGATCGTCGTTCAATCTTAGACGGTCGACGAGCGCTCCGCTCAATCCCTTTTCTTCTGCGGCTTTCAAGTCGGTTTCGTTGGCTTCGATTATTTTTGTTCTGAACTGATCCAAACTTTCCGCCATCGAAGTCAACAATTTATTTTTTGAATTGGCGTCGAGCGAGGCAAGTTTACGTGAAGCGTATTTACATTTTTGCGCAAGTTTTATCAAATCTTTTTCCAATTTGCATACCCCTATTTAGTTGCCGTTATAATTAATTCGTCGCGGTGAATCGCTTCTTCGGTAATAACAAAACCGAGCGTCTTTTCTATCTCGGCGCTCTTGCGTCCTTTAATTTTCGAAAGATCGGAGGAATTGTACTGAGTAATTCCTTTGGCAATCGGTTTTAATAAATTGCTTCCTTCATTGTAAATATCGACGGCGTCGCCCTGTTTGAATTCTCCTTCGATTCTTGTAATGCCGGAAGGCAATAACGAAGCGCCGCGATTCAGTATTGCGGAGGCGGCGCCTTTATCGATATAAATTTTGCCTTTCGATTCGACCGCGTGAAGCAGCCAGTGCTTGCGCGCGTTAACGGGCGACGCGGCTTTTTTGAACAGAGTGCCCGCCACTTTGCCTTTGGCAAGGTCGTCGAATACTTCTTTTTTTGTGGCGTTAATAATAATTGTATCGATTCCTATATTCGTCGCCTTTTGAGCCGCTTCAATTTTGGTTTTCATTCCGCCGGTGGCAACGGGATTGTTCGATTTCCCGGCGAGACTGAAAATTTCATCCGTAATTTTAGTTACTACGGGAATCAATTTGACGTCGTTTTTCCTTTTCGGATCCGCGTCGTATAATCCGTCGATATCCGTGCAGATTATTAATAAATCGGCTTCGGTCAGCATTGCCACGTAAGCGGCGAGATTGTCGTTGTCCCCTACTTTTAATTCTTCCGTTGCAACCGTGTCGTTTTCGTTAATGATCGGAAGCGTGCCCAGCTCTATTAATTTATTCAAAGTGTTTTTTGCATTTACAAACCGGCGGCGATTGTGAATGTCGTCGTAAGTCAATAATATTTGCGAACACGGGAAATCGAAAAAACGGCTCCATAACGAAATCAATATCGATTGTCCGATTGCGGCAAGCGCCTGCTTTTCGGGAATGGAACGATGATTTTTTTTCGATAACCCGGGCTGGGTGGTTAAACCCGCGGCTACCGCCCCCGACGAAACCAAAATAATTTCCTTGCCCGAATTAATCGATTCGGAAATGAAACCCGCAATGGGAAGCAAATAACGCGTCGAACATTTGCCTTCCGGCGCAATTATGCCGCTGCCTACTTTTATTACCGCCCTGTTCCAATCGCTTAATTTTATTTTTGACATAACCCGCTGAATTTTATGTATAAATATACGTGATTATGTATAATAATGCATTTATAAAAATCATCTTCGGCAATCATTCGTTATTCAACGGCGCGGAAAACGAGAATCAACGCCTTATTGCTGCCGTTATGAATCGAATTCGTCCGGCGCTCATCTAACTTTTTGCTGTTCGTATTATTGTCTCAATTTTAATAATAATGAAAGGTAAAATTATGAATAAATTATTCTTGGCAATCGTCGTTTTGTTTGCCCTAAATCTTTTTGCGCAAGATAAGGGCGCGCCGCAATTTCTGATAGAAAGCGAAAGTAAATATACTTTTGCGGAGACTATCGACAGTCTCAATAACCTTGGAAATAAAAACGGATGGAAACTGGTTGCGATACACGATATTCAAAAATCTCTCAAGAAAAACGGAAGAGAGGTTCTGCCGATAAATATCGTTGAATTCTGCAATCCCGAATATTCTTACGCGGTATTAAATGATGATGCGTCAAAGCAAGTATCGGCATTAATGCCCTGCAGAATTTCCGTATATGAAAAGCCGGACGGCAGGACGTACATTTCCCGTATCAATCCGGAATTTTTAGCCGCATCTTTCGGGAATCTAAAAAATTCTCCGATGGCAAAAGCAATTGGAGACGTTGAAAATATATTGAGCCGATTGCTCAAATAACGAACAAAATAACCATTGGCGTTGAATCCTTGATATTCAATCTTCGCGTTGTTAATTTTATTTCCGGATTCGGGATTAGAGGGCTATTCGTGTTTAATTCGTGCATTCGTGGTTATTTTTTGCCACGAATTCACGAATGGACAAGGGGCGCGTCAAACTATGACTGATATTTTATTCATAGACGTTCTAGAATTAGTGCATTGCCGCTTTCTCCCGCAGGTCAAAGTCCTATCTTAGCTCCATTTTATTTATATTTGTGTTCAATTTTTTACGGAAATTAAGAGCGAAAAATGAAACCCAAAAATTTGTCCGAAATTCCCAAAGCCTACAATCCTTCGGATGCCGAAGGCAAATGGTATAAGTATTGGTACGACCACAATCTGTATCATTCGGAAGTCGACGAAACAAAAATTCCCTATACAATTGTAATCCCTCCGCCGAATATTACCGGCATTCTTCATATCGGTCACATTCTCAATAATACGCTGCAGGACATTTACATCAGATACAAACGAATGATGGGTTTTAACGCATGCTGGGTTCCCGGCATCGACCATGCCTCAATTGCAACGGAAGCAAAAGTTGTGGCTATGCTGAAGGAACGGGGAATCGACAAGAAAGACCTGACGAGAGAAGAATTCTTAAAGTACTGCTACGAGTGGAAAGAGAAATACGGCGGAATAATTTTTCAGCAGCTTCGCAAGCTCGGCGTAAGCTGCGACTGGCAGCGCGAACGTTTTACGATGGACGAACATTATTACCGTAAAGTAATCGAAGCTTTCGTTAAACTTTACAAAGAAGGATATATCTACCGGGGATACAGAATGGTCAATTGGGACCCCGCGTCCAAATCGGCTATTTCCGACGAGGAAGTATTCTATAAAGAAGTTAAAGGAAATCTCTGGCATATTAAATATCCGGTTGAAGGCTCCGACGAATTTCTCGTTGTCGCAACCACTCGTCCGGAAACGATGCTGGGCGACACTGCCGTAGCCGTCAATCCGAACGACGAACGTTACAAACATTTGATCGGCAAAACCGTTAAACTTCCGATTGTCGGCAGGGAAATTCCCGTTATCGCAGACGAGTACGTCGATATGGAATTCGGAACCGGAGCCGTTAAAGTCACTCCGGCTCACGACGTTAACGACTATGAAATGGGATTGCGGCACAATCTCGAAATGATAAATATTTTTAACGAAGACGCCTCGACAAACGAAAACGTACCGGAAGAATTCAGAAATCTCGACAGATACGAAGTCCGCAAAAAAGTCGTAAAAACACTCGAAGAACTCGGAGTCCTCCTGAAAACAGAAGACTATACGCATAAAGTCGGATATTCCCAGCGCGGAAACGTTCCTATAGAACCTTATCTTTCGGAACAGTGGTTCATGAAAATGGACGAACTTGCCAAACCCGCGTTGGAGGTAGTGCTCGACGGCAAAATTAAATTTCATCCCGAACACTGGATTAAAACTTACGAACATTGGATGACAAACATCCGCGACTGGTGTATTTCGCGTCAATTGTGGTGGGGTCATCGCATTCCTGTCTGGTATCATAAAGAAACGGGCGAGATCTATTGCGAAGTCGATCCGCCGGCGGACATCGAAAACTGGACACAGGACGAGGACGTTCTCGACACATGGGCGTCGAGCTGGTTGTGGGCTCAGGACGTATTTACCAACGAACGTGATCAAAAATATTATTATCCGACAGACCTGCTGGTTACCGCTCCGGATATTATCTTCTTCTGGGTGGCTCGCATGATTATCGCCGGAATGCATTTTATGAAAGAGATTCCGTTTAAAGACGTCTATTTTACGAGCACAGTACGCGATACCCAGGGCAGAAAAATGAGTAAATCGCTCGGCAATTCGCCCGACCCTCTCGACTTGATCGAAGAATACGGCGCCGACGCGCTCAGGTTTACCATGACTTACATTTCTCCGCTCGGACAGGACGTCCACTTCAGCAACGAAATGGTCGAAATCGGCAGAAACTTTGCAAATAAAATATGGAATGCAGGAAGATTCCTTTTGATGAACGCTCAGAATATCGAAATTAAACCCGAGCTGGCGGATAAACATATCGACTTTACCGACAGATGGATTTTCTCGAAATTCAACCGTACGCTGAAAGAATTTGCAGAAGCAATCGACAATTTCGAAGTTAATGCGGCGTCGAAAATTTTGTATTCGTACGTCTGGAACGATTTCTGCGATTGGTATGTCGAACTTTCGAAAGAACGGCTCTACAAAGGCTCGGACGAAGAAAAATCCGCCGTACTTACCCGGGCTCTCAAGCTTTACGAAGAGATGCTCAAAATGGTTCATCCTTTTATGCCGTTCATTACGGAAGAAATTTGGCAATTGATAGACAACAGAAAAGACGGCGAAAGTATTTCGATCGAAAGATTCCCCGGATTCGACGAATCGAAAATCGACCCCGGAGCAGAAGCAGAAACCGGTTTCCTGCAGGATATCGTAACTGCAATCAGAAATATTAGGGGCGAATTGAACATTCCTCCTTCCAAAAACATTAATCTTTTGTTGAAGAGCGGCGAGGTAACAGAAGGACAGATCAGATATATCAAAGCGCTTGTTAAAGCCGATAAAATCGAAGCCGGCGCCAACCTGGTTAAACCGAAAGCCAGCGCTTCCTCGGTGGTTAAAGACTGCGAAATTTTTGTTCCGCTTGAAGGATTGATCGATCTGGACAAAGAAAGAATCCGCATCGAAAAAGAAATCGAAAGGATTTCCAAATCGCTTGAAGGAGTAAAGAAAAAATTGTCCAACGAAAATTTCGTTTCGAAAGCTCCAGCCGAAGTTGTCGAAAGGGAAAAGGCTAAACAAAAAGATTGGGAAACTGCTCTGGAAAAATTAGAATCGATTTATAACGATTTGAAGGACTGAAAATAAAGATAATTTAATTAACCGTCCCTGCTGCAGGGACGGTTAAAATATTAACTCGTAACTTTCAAATTTCCGCTGCGCTGCCAATCAGTTTGAGACTTATTCTTTCTTTTTCGATGTCGACATTCAGAATTTCAACTTCCACAATATCGCTTACGTTTATGATATCGAACGGATTTTTAACAAATCGATTGGACATCTGGGAAATATGAATCAAGCCGTCGTGTTTTACTCCTATGTCCACGAATGCGCCGAAGTCTACAATATTTCTTACTGTTCCTTTCAGACGCATTCCGATTTTCAAGTCTTCCATTTTAAGAACGTCGCTACGGAGAATCGGTTTTGGCAAATCCTCGCGCGGGTCTCTGCCCGGTTTTTTCAGATTTTCGATAATGTCTTGCAATGTTGGAACACCGACGCCGACTAGTTCAGCAATTTTATCGATCCCTTTCGATTTTACGTAAAGCTCAATCAAATTTCCTTTCTTGTTTATTTCGGCGGCGTTTACTCCCGCTAAGTCGAGCAGATTCCGGACAGCTCCGTACGATTCGGGATGAATGAAAGTATTGTCGAGAGGATTTTCGCCTCCGGGTATTTTTAAGAATCCCGCGGATTGCTCGAATACTTTTTCGCCGATACCCCGGATTTCTTTTAATTCCTCGCGGGTTTTGAATCTTCCGTTTTTTTCGCGGTAATCGACAATTCGTTTGGCTATCGGTTTGGATAAACCGGAAACGTACGAAAGCAGCGAAAGACTCGCCGTATTCAGATCGACTCCGACGTAGTTGACGCAGCTTACTACAACGTCGTCGAGTTTTTTGCTCAATTTCTTCTGATCCACATCGTGCTGATACAGACCGACTCCGATCGATTTCGGATCTATTTTAACGAGTTCAGCCAGCGGATCGAGAACCCGGCGAGCTATCGAAATGTTGCCTCTTTGAGCGGCTTCAAGATCGGGAAATTCGGATTTGGCAAGAACGGACGCCGAATAGACCGAAGCTCCCGCTTCGCTTACTATCAGATATTTCGTGTCGAGATTGTTTTCTTTTATTATTTCGGCGATTAACAATTCGGTTTCCCTGCTTGCCGTTCCGTTTCCGATTGCTATTAAATCGACCGAGTATTTTTTAATCAATTCGAGCGTTGTTTTCTTTGCCGCTTCGGTTTTCTTCTGAGGCTCGTGCGGATAAATCGTCGTACCTTCAAGATATTTGCCCGTCGTGTCGATAACCGCCACTTTACAGCCGGAAACGTATCCGGGATCTATTCCCATAATAATTTTTCCGGAGATGGGCGGCTGCAGCAAAAGCTGGCGTAAGTTGGTCGCAAACACTTCGATTGCGTGATTATCGGCTTCTTCGGTAAGATGATTTCTTATTTCTCTTTCGATAGAAGGGGATATCAGTCTCAGTAACGAGTCGCTCACGGTCTCCTTCAAAAATTCTTCGAATACCGTTCTGTCGTAAGGCAGGAATTTATCGTAAATTATTTTTTCGACTTCTTCGCGTTCGTACGATATCGACACTTTAAGAAATTTTTCGCGTTCGCCCCTGTTAACGGCAAGCGTTTGATACGGTTTTATTTTTTTTACCGGTATCGAAAACTGATGATAAACTTCGTAGACGTCCTTTTTGTTTTTGTCCCTTTCTTCGGGTTTAATCGCCGCTTTTTCGGAAACTATAAAAGAGTTTTCGAGCAGGTATTCCCTAACGGCGGCGCGCACTTCGGCGGTATCCGATATCCGTTCGGCAATAATGTCGCCTGCGCCTTTAATGGCTTCTTCGGCTGTCTCGACTCCTTTTTCCGGGTCGATATACTTCGAAGCTTCTTCTTCGAGGCTGCCGTCGAAAAGAGGATTGTCGAGAATAAAATCCGCAAGCGGTTCCAATCCTTTTGCTATTGCAATGGTGGCGCGGGTTTTACGTTTGGGTTTGTACGGCAGATAAAGGTCTTCCACGGTTTGAAGTTTGGTTGCGCTCCGGATTTTCTCTTCGAGTTCGGGAGTTAATTTTCCCTGTTCTTCGATGCTTTTAAGAACGGTTTGTTTCCGTTCTTCGAGCAGATTATAATAATTATATTTTTCTTCGATTGATCGCAGCTGAGTTTCGTCCAAGCCGCCTGTTTTTTCTTTGCGGTATCTCGCTATAAAAGGCACGGTAGCGCCTTCGTTGAAAAGATTAACCGCCGACGCGACCTGCTCTTTGCCGATGCCGATTTCGCGCGCTATTAGAAGAAAATAATCCATCAGTACCTCCGAAAATTAGAAACGTAAAACAAGAAGAATTATAATTTCTTTTCAACTTGATTTTTTACGGAAAAAATTTTTTTTGGTGAAAAGGGGAGTTAAGAAATAGGATTAGTCAGTTCATTTGCAATCATTTCGGCTTGCTTGAGGACAGTCTCGGTTGCCAGCTTTTGCATATCCGGCGGATAACCGTACTGTCGCAACGTTCTTTTTACTATAACTTTCAATTTAGCTTTTACGCTTTCTTTTAATGTCCAATCAATCGTAGCGTTTTTTCTGACTCTGTCATAAAGAACAATAGCCAATTCTCTTAACTTATCTTTCTTCATTACTTCTCTTGCGCTTTCATTGTTTGCAATTGCCGTATAGAAAGCGTATTCGAAATCCGAGAGACCCATTTCTTTAGGCTCTTTGTCTAAATTTTTAATCTCCTTACCCAGCGCAATTAGTTCCTCAATTACTTCAGCGGCTGTTAATATTTTGCTGTGATACTTTTTAATCGATTTTTCCAGCATCTCCATTAAAGTTTTACCCTGAACCAAGTTCGTTCTTATTCTTGATTTTATTTCATCATTCAATAATTTCCTTAAAGTTTCCAACGCTATGTTTTTATGCTGCATGTTTCTTACTTCCATCAGAAACTCTTCGGACAGAATAGAAATATCCGGTTTTTTAATTCCGGCGGCGTCGAAAATATCAATTACTCTATCGGTAACGAGAGCTTTGTCAATAACTTGCTTAATTGTTGTTTCAATTTCTTCGCTTGACTTTCCTGATGACGAAGAGTCAAATTTTAAAAGTCTTGCTTTTACTGCCTGAAAGAATGCGACTTCATCTTTTACGTCAAGCGCCTGTTCGTGCGGTATTGCGATTGCAAATGCTTTTGACAGTGCGGTGACCTCGTCAATGAATCTTTTCTTTCCGTTTTCGAGGCTTAAAATATGTTCTTCCGCAGCCAAAATAATATCGAGCTTGGTTTTTGCGTCGGCTGTAAAGTATTGCTCGTACAGTAATCCTTTATCTTTACCCAAATAGGGGACGGATGGATCTTTGACTAATTCTTCGTAATCTTTTGAGTAAGGTTTAACCGGTTTTTCAAGGAACATTCTGGATACAATTTCGAGTTTTTCTAACATCAATTGAACGGCTTTTTCCTGAGCGATTGCGGGATCGCCTTTGCCTCCGCTGTCCGAATAGAATGATAATGCCTCTTTCAGGTCGGATGCAATTCCCAGATAATCAACTATTAAACCGCCCGGTTTGTCTTTGTATACTCTGTTGACCCTTGCTATAGCTTGCATTAAAGTGTGACCTTGCATCGGTTTATCAATATAAAGCGTATGCAGACAGGGAACATCAAATCCGGTTAACCACATATCACGAACAATTACAATTTTTAATTCGTCTTCGGGATTTTTCATCCTGTCGGCTAAAACTCTGCGCTGATCTTTTGTGGTATGATGCTTCGCCAATTCGGGTCCGTCGGAAGATGCCGCCGTCATTACAACTTTAATTTTCCCTTTTTTCAAATCTTCACTGTGCCAATCGGGCCTGAGCTTAATAATTTCATCATAGAGTTTTACTGCGATACGACGGGACATAGCAACAATCATTGCTTTGCCTTCAAAAACTTTCTGTCGTTCTTCAAAATGATAGACAATATCCGCCGCAATCTGTTTTATTCTGTCTTCGCTTCCCACCAATGCTTCCAGCTGAGTCCATTTTGCTTTTACTCTTTGAGTGGAAGTTATATCTTCGCTATCGAGTTCGGCGTCAAGTTCTTTAATTAATTTTTTGCCTTCTTCGCTCAAGTTAATTTTTGCCAATCTGCCTTCGTAGAATATTCTGACAGTAGCGCCGTCTTCAACCGCCTGAGCAATATCGTAAATATCCACATAGTCGCCGAAAACTGCCGGTGTGTTTTTGTCCGTTTTTTCAATAGGCGTTCCTGTAAAACCGATGAACGTTGCATTAGGCAAGGCGTCTCTCAGATATTTAGCGAATCCATAAACAGTTTTTTTACCAATAAGATTTCCATTTTCATCTTTTTCATCTATTGTTCTTGCTTTGAAACCGTATTGTGTCCGGTGAGCTTCGTCTGCGATTACAATTATATTTTTTCTGTCGGAGAGCAATTCAAACTCTGATCCGGAATCTTCTGATGATGTGTTGTTATTTGTGAATGAATCATCCGGATAAAATTTCTGAATGGTTGTGAAAACAATTCCGCCCGAAGAAACTTTCAGCAATTCTTTCAGATGCTCTCTGTTTTCAGCTTGTACCGGTTCCTGTCTGAGCAATTGTTTTGAATCGGCAAAAGTATCAAAGAGCTGATCATCCAAATCGTTTCTGTCTGTAATTACAAGAATCGTTGGGTTATCCAACTTCAGAACAATTTTGCCTGCATAAAAAACCATTGTAAGCGATTTGCCGCTGCCTTGTGTGTGCCAGATAACGCCGCCTTTTCTGTTTCCGTTTTCTGAAGCGGCTTGCAAGGTTTTTTCTATTGCCTTATTAACCGCAAAGTACTGATGGTAACCCGCTAATTTTTTAGTTGTTTGAATAAATGTAAGATTTGATTCGGGGTCTTCCTTTTTGCTTTTTTCGAATACAATGAAATGTCTTATCAAATCAAGTAAAGTTTGTTTGTTCAGCATTCCTTTAATAAGAATTTCCAGTTGGCTTACGAGATGCGACGCTTCTTTTGTTCCGTCGATAGATTTCCACGCCATAAATCTTGAAAAGTCCGATGATATCGTCCCGGCTCTCGCTTCAAAACCGTCTGAAATTACTGCGAAGCCGTTATAAGTAAAAAGCTGAGGAATTGCTTGCTTATAGGTTTGTATTTGTTTGAATGCTGATTTTATAGTCGCTTCTTCGTCTACTGCGTTTTTAAGTTCTATTACAACAAGAGGAATTCCATTAATAAAAAGAATTACATCGGGTCTTTTAATTGCCGTTCCTGTTGATGAGTTTGTTGAAGTGACCGTGAATTGATTGACAACCGTAAATTCGTTGTTTTCGGGATTTTTAAAATCAATAAGCCAAACCAGATCGCCTCTTTGATTTCCGTCTTTGCGGTATGTTACATTTATTCCTTCGGTGAGCATTCTGTGGAATGTTTCGTTGTTTGCAATTAAATCGGGCGAGCTTATTCGCAGTATTTGTTTTATTGCGTCTTCTTTTGCTTCTGCAGGAATTGTCGGGTTAATTCTGTCAACGGCGTTCTTTAATTTGTTTATGAGAAGAACGTCGTCGAATGTTTGTCTTTCTGCGCTGGACGCTGAGCTGGAACTCTGAGCTTGTTGAAGAGTTGTCGAAGCGTCAGGAGAAATAGATGCAGGGCTCACATATTCGTAACCTAAATTTTCGAGAAGCTCGATGGTAAATTGTTCGATATCGGATTCAATCATCCTACTCATTGTCTGAACCGCCGGTTTTGTTGAATAAAGAATTTTGCCAAGATAGCAACGAAGTCGCGTTATCTTTGTAATAGAACGTAAGAAAACATAAGTAATAACAGCGTAGCTGTGAAATCTTAATCATTCGTATCAAATAAATATTTTGAATCATACTCAACTTTAAATTTTTCCAAAAGCTCTATGTACTCTTCCTTGAATGTTTTCTTTTTATGATGCACCGGTTGATTTAGAATATATTTTACAACAGCGTCTATTTGAGATTTGGCGTATGTAAAAGCGCCGAAACCATCTTGCCAATTAAATTTACCCGCAATCCATTTCTTTTCGTTAATGAATTTTGACGAGTTTGCTTTTATATCTCTGGCAATATCCGAAACCGAAACTGACGGATGAATTCCAATAAGTATGTGCGTATGATCCGGGTTGCAGTAAATAGCTAACGGTTTTGAATTTTTGTTAGTTATGATACCGCAAATGTACTTTTCCAATTCTTCGCGATGCTTTTCAGAAATTAGATTTTGTCTGCCTTTAACCGCGAAGATGATATGTACGTATAGTTGTGTGTAGGTATTTGCCATTTTACAAAGATATCGCTCCTACGGAGCTTTTGGTTATTCCTCATTTCACTTTTACAAAGATTACGCTCCTACGGAGCTTGTTTTATTTGTCTTGTAAAATTTCATCCTTATTGAATCTGTATCGCTATGCAGCGTAGCTGCAAAATCTTTGTAACAAATAGAAGCTGTAATAGAATAAAACAGCGTAGCTGTAAAATCTTACTCATGTCAATAAACAAAAAGATATCGCTCCTACGGAGCTTTTAGCTATTCCTCATTTCACTTTTACAAAGATTACGCTCCTACGGAGTTTGTTTTATTTGTCCTTACAAAATTTTCATCCTTAATGGATTTGTATCGCTATGCAGCGTAGCTGCAAAATCTTTGTAACAAATAAAAGATGTAATAGAATAAAACAGCATAGCTGTGAAATCTTACTCATTTCAATATACAAAAATATATCGCTCCTACGGAGCTTGTTTAATATTTCACCCGCACCTCGCCGCTAATAAGCTTTTGTAATGATTATTGCAAAGGGTTTTAGCATAATTCGCTTAAGTAAAATTAATTTTTGTTTTTATAGATTAATAAAATCGCCTTTAATATAGAAATTATGTAATAAAAGGGATATTAAATAACAATACAGTTAGAACTAATTCTCTTCCCTTGTCATCCCGATGATGGAAAAGAAATCTAAAACCAGTATCGCTACTATAATTTATTTGTTTAAGATAGTTAGGATGTTTTTTGACAATGTCTGGAATCTGCTTTATAACATTTGTAAAATCTTTGTTTTTATTAAATAAAAAAATTGCTGTTTTTGTGTCGCGCCAACTAACATATCTTAGTAACTGATCTATCGTACCTAATAATACTTTTTCTCCTTTCCAGATTTTACATTCACATATAAAAATATTTTTATTTTTTTCTCTGATTAAAATATCAGTCTTGCCTTCATAATTAAATGTTTCTCCGGTGGCGCCCCCTTCAAACTGAGAATTTAGGACCATAAGGAAATGGTCTCTTATTTCTTCTTCTGTGAGTTTTGCAAATGTTTTCGGACTCCTTTCCATCGTTAAAGACATATCAGTAATGGTCTTAAGTATTGATTCATAAGACTCATCACCTAAAACCGGTTCAGGAGGAATATTCTTTTGATTAACATCTGGTAATTTTGGGATAATTTTTTTCTTTATTTTAGGTACCGAATATGTTTGTGGGATATTATTTCTTTTACGAAGTGGGAAGCCTAGTCTATTAACCATTGAAATATTTTTATTGAGCTTCTCTTTTCTACTATTGATTAAAGCAATTACTTTACTCTTTAATGAATTATTGAAACCTGATATATCATTATTAACCCAAGAAATATATTGACTTATATTTTGTATAGTTCTTCTGTATATCTCATTAATTTTTTCCGGATTTTCTTCTAACGTATCAACTAAAATAATAATTTCATCGTCACTAATTTCACAGGTCGGCAAAATATATGAAGAAGTTGATGGGCGACAAAAGAATAATTCTTTTTCTCCCGTATATGGTACAAAATATTTTATCCTGTTTCCTTTGATGTATACTGGTTTACTTCTGTCGAGTATTGCTCTTGAAGGATCCTGACTGACATCAATGTTTACCTCAGATTGTTCAATTGTAACTTTTTCCAGATAAAGTATAATTGGAGGGATTGTATATTTATCTACGAAATATTTAATAAGCTCATCCTCGGTGGTATTAAAAAGGTAGTTTTGATTTAGATTACTTATCTCTCCTGCTAATTTTCTTTCTTGAGCAAGTATTACGCTTGAAAGATCGTATTTATTAAATAAATATTTTCTCATTTATACTACTCTCACCTCGCCGCTCATAAGTCTCGGCAGTAATGTATCCCGCAGCTTTTCGAGTGTGCGGGTTAAACCCGAAGGGTTGATATTCTTGTAATAAACTAACGTTATAGAGTTATAGAAACCCGGAACGGGTGATATAATATATCGTATCGCCTTTGGCATTCTTTATGTCACTCCTTTGGAGTTTGGCTTTTTATTTTGTCCATTTGTTATAATAATAACATCCCTTCGGGATTTTTATTTAATAATAATCTTTTCTAACTAAAATAGTCTTTATTTCATTTTTAGTAACAATTTTTTTTGTCTTATCCAATGACTTTCTATCTATAATGGCTGTTTCTTCTACAATTTTTTTCAGTGGGTCTTTTAGCCATTCAGAATTCCAAATTTTTGTTTCGACATCCATAACTTTTTTACTTAACAACTCATTATATGTTATTGTAGAATCTATTTTCAGATATAACCTTTGGAACCAAATTTCCAAGAGTGACGAATTGGGGAGTTGTAAAAACTTATTGTGAATTTTTTTTATGATTTTCTTTTGTTCGTCCTGACTTTTTATTTGTTTTAGAAAAAGACTCATAATAGCAATTGCCCTTGGTGCTACTCTTGGATTTCGGAATGCTATTTCAGAGATGATACTTATTAGTGTTTCAATGTTTTTGTCTTTTCTTTTATTTCTTTCAAGAAATAATAGAAAGTCATTTACCTGGGTATCTAAAACTCCACTGTTAGGGAACTGTTCGCCTAGCAAATAAAGTTGAATTAACCATTTTTGTTTATTGCCAGTTTTTCTTTGGTGCTGTATCCAATATAGTTTATCCGGTTTTACCGAACTTTTGATAACGTTATCCGTTACTTTAGTTTTTTCAGCGTTTAGTTTCATCCCGAGACTAGTTAATATTTCTGAGAGTAATTTTGCAATTACTTCTGCTTCAAAAGGATTATTTGTAAATACGCGGTAATCATCCCTATATCTAAGTATATGATATTCGGATATATTTTTTTCTTTAATTTTATCTGTTAACAATGAATCTATATAACCAAGAACCATTTCTGCTATTAAATCCATTAATGTGCTGCCTTGAGGAATACCGTTAGTTTGACCATAGTTCATATCTCTCAAATGCTGATCGATAATCACGCCAATTAATTTCTTATTGTTTCTGTTTTCTTTTTTCTTTGCCTCATCCTTTGTATGAAGCGCCCAAGGTATTGAATGGGTATAAATCGTACCATAACAATCCGTAATATCCGTATGTAATATATATTTATATTCGAGGGCAAACGCTAAAGATCTTTGCTCTATTTGCTGCCACCAAGTGTAGATTTGAATTTCTTTATCTGTCTTCTTCTTTTCTTCGGATACCATAGGAATACTGAAACATTCTATTTTAGGGTTTTCACGAAAGAATTTGAATCTTTCGCGAATTAATGACCAATTTTCTTTTTTTGTTATGTTTTGTACTAACGAAACATATAATGCAGGATGGATGATTTGAAACGGTCTCCAAGCATATTTCCCATCTTTATTTGAAAATAATTGATAATTAACATCTTCATAATCAGAAGCGCTTGATAAAGAAAAATCAGAAAGCTTTTTCCCATTTATCTTTTCATCTATTTTGGACAACACTTCCTTAAAAGTGAAGTAATGAGGAAGGCTATAATTGATATAGCTTTCTTCCTTAAGAAAAAAATTTTTTGCTTTGCTGGGCGTTAAATCGAGTACATTTTTCATTTTTATACCTTAAATTTTTACTCTCACCTCGCCGCTCATAAGTTTTGGCAGTAATGTAACCTGCAGTTTTTCGAGCGTGCGGATTAAACCCGAAGGGTTGATATTCTTGTAATAAACCAACGTTATAGAGTTATAGAAACCCGGAACGGGTGATATAATATATCGTATCGCCTTCGGCATCTTTTATGTCACTCCTTCGGAGTTTGGTTTATTTGTTCTTGCAAAAATTTCATCCTTATTGGATTTATATCGCTATGCAGCGTAGCTGCAAAATCTTTGTAACAAACAGAAGATGCAATAAAATAAAACAGCATAGCTGTGAAATCTTACTCATTTTAATAAATAAAAAGATATCGCTCCTACGGAGCTTTTGGTTATTTCTTGTTTTACTTTACAAATATGTCGCTCCTACGGAGCTTGTTTAATATTTCACCCGCACCTCGCCGCTCATAAGTCTCGGCAGCAACGTATTCCGTAGTTTTTCGAGTGTACGGATTTGTTTGTTATTTATTATAAGTTTTTCAATATATGGAGATATTATATTATCCATTTCTTTTAATTTATCTTCATCTGGTACTATTACCATAGAATTTGATAAATCTTCTCGCTTAATATGACCCATAGTTGTGGATTTACTTTCAGCTATCGAAATGAATTTTTCCAGATGATATTTTGTCCAAAAGTAATAGAACCATTTTGGGTATTCTTTTGATGTAACCTTGAAAAGATGTTGGTTCAAAATACATTTTTCGCCATCCCATATTTTTACCATCAAACTTCCAGACCAAGAAAAGATTACATCCCCATTTTCAATTATATATTCTGCAGGAATTTCAGTAGAGGCCCAATCAGAATTTTCTGTAAAACCGTTCCGCAATTCTTTTATCTTTAAAACTGGTAATTTGTCAATTTCATTTTTGGGAGGATATTTTTGGCAAGCTAATCCGTTGAGATAATCGGCAATTTTATCCAATGGCTTTTCTTCCCACTTTTCATCTGCCTCCTCCACAAACCACTGCATAAAGAGAGTTTCTGCCATTTCTTCGAGGGTTTTGTTCTGGCGGTGGAGTAAGTCTATTTTGTCATCCAGACTGCTAAGCACGCCGGCAATTGCTTTTTGCTCGGGAAGGGGAGGGAGGAGAATATCTAAATTTTCGATATCACTTGGTTTAATTGAAGGATAAGCGGAGGTTGAACCTTCTGCAATAACATCTAATAATTCTACTACATCGGAAGATGTTAAAAAATAATAGACAAACTTTGGGTCTGCTAATTCATTATTAGTTTCAATAACTGAAAATCCAGTTGAAACCACTAAGTTTTCTGGTGGATTTTCTATAAAACCAAAATGTTTTTGAATAGGTCTAACTGTTGAGTAAATAATATCGTTTTGTTTTACTAATCTTTTTGCCCTACTTGGAGCATCCTCTAATAAATAATTTTGAAATCCATCGATTTTACCTTCAGTTATTGATCCAGTATCTAAATACAAAATTTTTCTATAAGGATAATCAGAAGAAATGCTTCTGTTGTTAGATGAGATTACATCTCCAAGTTTACATTCTTTCCAGTTATTCATTGTAAAACACCGTTTTTCAACTTTGAAATATTATCAGGAGTGTGTCTTTGCGACCAAAGAATATAATCGGCGTTTTTACTTTTTAACGCATCCAAGTATTCCGGTTGTATTTGTTTTTCTTCATCATTAATTACAGCCAGTCCTACAACTTTTTTATTTGATATTTTTTCTCTCACAGTTTTTATATCTTCCCAAGTAAAAAGGAAATTTGGCAAATTTAGTTTGTTGACGATATTGAAAGATTTTATTACGATTTCTTTATATCTATACGCAATTTGAAAATCAAATGTGAATTCAAGACCGGTGCTGCCTTTAGAAATAAACTGCGGCGTATAAATTATTTGCTGTTCGTCGAGATATGATTTGACATCTTCTTTGAAGATGGATGCCACAGTATGCTTTGCCAGCATATACATATCGTTAATTTCTGAAATGGCAGAAATTAAATTGTGTTTTTTTTGAGCTACATTTGATTCGTTAGCTTCAACCATTAATTCATCATCTACAAGTTGTACCCCATAAGTTAAAAGAATTCTTTCTAACAAATCTTTTCTTTTGGGTGATCTTGAAATTAAAGAACCCACTAGCTCGAGATTTTTTAAAGTAACACCATCGTCAGAAAAAAGTATTTTGTCATTATCTTTCTTTACATACAGTTCTATTGTATCGTTAAACAATCCGATAAAAGGAGTGCTGATAACATTCCAATCCGTTCCGGTCTCGACAACCGACGTGGTTCTTCCTTTCAGAAAATCATAATATTTATCAATTAAATCGGTTACCCAATTACTGGTATTGATAGCATTATTCATAATAATTTCTCGCTAATATTAAATGTAGTTTTTAAATTTATTAATTCATTAAAATCATAAAATGCGTTTAAAACATCTTGATTATTTTTTATTTCTTTTACTGGAAAACTATCTTCTAGTAATGGAATTGCCCAATCCAAAGTCGTTCTATAACCTTCAACGTAGTAATGAATATGGTGTTCATTATAATCGAAATGTTTACCGGCATATTTATGAAATATAGTAGGAACGGTATCTTTTATGGCTATTGGATTATCGTGTTGACCATTGTAATCAACTCTAACCAAACCAATTTTAGTCTCGTCGTCCATCAAGTACAGCGTTAGTTTCAAAAGAAATTTTTTGCTCTGTTTTATGTCATAAAGAAAGGACACATTTTCGTTAGAATCAGATAATAAAATATATTTTTTTATAAATGGAATCGGTTGCTCAAATGTTAAAGCATTTTGAAGTATACCATCAATTTCGACTCTTTTTGGAAGTTTAATTAATTCTTGTGCTTCTTCATAAGAGAACATCTATATCCCTCTAATTGTTTTAAGTAAATATTTTATTAAATATATAAAATTATAAAACCTAATTTTTTTCGAACGTTCTTAGTCAGGCTCAGCATTCTTTTTCATAATTTTTTCTTAAACTATTACCATATTCCGCCGTTAAATGTCGTGACACCGTAACGACAATTTGTCTGCCGTATTCAGCTCTTTTGTTAAAAAGAATATCTTGATTAATGCGATTGCCAATTTTCCAGAAAAGCAGAGTCATCGATGAGTTAACAGTAAGAGCTACAAATCTTCTGCTTTCCTCTATTAGTTTTTTAAGATCGTCCAGAAGTTTATCATCATTTATTTTTTTTACAGCGTTTTTCATCGGATTATTTTATTCAGATTATCAAGAATTAATTTATTCAGTCTCTCTTCTTCTTTTAATTGTTCTTCAAACTCGGCTTTCAGTTTTGTAAACCTTTCGTTAAAATCGAAATCGTCTTCTTCGTCGGGCAAGCCCACATATCTTCCTGGAGTCAGAACATAATCCAATGCCGCAACTTCTTCGATTGTGGCGGATTTACAAAAACCTTTTATGTCTTCGTATTTTCCGTCGGGATTTCTCCAGTTATGAAATGTGCTTGCAATTTTTTGGATATCTTCTTCGGAAAATTCTCTTGTTCTTCTATTTATTAAATGCCCCATATTTCTGGCATCGATAAAAATTATTTCATCTTTTCTGTTTCTGTATTTTCCGTTTTCTTTATTTCTGTTGATGAACCATAAGCTCGCCGGTATTTGTGTATTAAGAAAAAGTTTGGAAGGAAGGTTAACGATGCAGTCGATTAATCTGGCTTCAACGAGCGCTTTTCTTATTTCGCCTTCGCCGGAAGTTTTGGATGTTAGAGCGCCTTTTGCAAGCACAAAGCCCGCTTGTCCGTTTGGCGCCAGATGATATATAAAGTGTTGTATCCAGGCATAGTTGGCGTTGTTAACCGGCGGAATTCCGTATTGCCAGCGAGCGTCTTTTCTTAAAAGTTCGCCGCTCCAGTCGCTGTCGTTAAACGGCGGATTTGCTATTACAAAATCCGCTTTCAAATCTTTGTGCGCATTGTTTAAGAATGAACCTTCGTTATTCCATTTAACCTGGGAACTGTCAATTCCGCGGATGGCAAGATTCATTTTGCACAAACGCCAGGTAGTTAAATTGCTTTCCTGACCGTAAATCGAAATGTCGTTTACGTTTCCTTGGTGGCTTTCCACGAATTTCTCGGATTGAACGAACATTCCTCCGGAACCGCAGCAGGGATCGAAAACGCGTCCTTTATAAGGTTCGAGCATTTCAACCAACAATTGAACCACGCTTCGCGGAGTATAGAACTGTCCGCCTTTCTTACCCTCCGCCAGCGCAAATTGCCCGAGAAAATATTCGAATACTTTTCCGAGAAAATCGCCGTCTTTTTGGGTAATCGAAATATTGCTTATTAAATCAATTAAGCCGCCGAGATTTGTCGGGTCTATGTTGCCGCGCGCATAAACTTTTGGAAGGACGTCTTTGAGCGAAGGGTTGTCTCTTTCAATGGCGTCCATTGCGGAATCGATGTCTTTTCCTATTTCAGGCAGCTTTGCCCGTTTTTGTAAATAAGACCATCTTGCGGACGGCGGAACGAAGAAGATATTTTCCGCTTTGTATTCGTCTCTGTCTTCAGGGTCGGCGCCTTCGTATTCACCCTCGCCTTTCTTCAGTAATTCATAATGTCTTTCAAATGAATCCGAAATGTATTTCAGAAAGATTAAACCGAGAACAATATGTTTATATTCCGCTGCGTCGATGTTTTTGCGAAGTTTATCCGCAGCTTTCCAGAGTTGTTTTTCGATAGGTTCATTATTTTTATCGCTAACCGCTTCTTTTCTTTTAGCCATGAGTTAAATTGCCCTTAAAATTATACAGGATTTTTGTTAACGGAATTAAAATCAGGTTATTAAAATGATTTAGAAAAAAATAAAGAACGTCTTGGTATTCTTATGCCTGTAAATATTATGGAGAAGTAAAAACATTTCTTAAAACTTTAGTGAATTTTTTTGAATGCCATTGATCAAGACATAGTTTTTCATTTGGAAATACAAATTAAATGCCCTTAAAAAATAATTAAATTAAAAATAATTGATGTCAAGTGTATTGTCAATAATAATGTGCGGAATAGCAGCCCCAGGGGTTTATTACTCGTCCCCGATATTTAGATTTTTCTTGCGCGCTTCCCATTTCTTTTTCGCGAGCAGTTGTAAATTGGCTTCGATGTCTTTTTCGTCCATTATTTCCAAACCGAGCATGGCTTCTATTATGTCTTCGAGAGTGATAATGCCGCGCGTGCCGCCGTGCTCGTCGACTACCAACGCTATATGTTCCTTTTTGAAAATTAATTCTTCGAAGGCTTTCGGTATCGAATAATTCTCGTAAAAAGTTAATATCGGTCGTTTTATTTCTTTGAGTTTTATTTCGTCGCTGTTTTCGGCAAGTTTTGCCAGTACGTCGGAATTGAGAATGTAGCCGGTAATGTTGTCGATATTTTCCGAATAAACCGGAATTCTGGAAAATCCCAGATATTCCTTTCGTTTAACGAATTCGCCCAGCAAAGTATCTTCGGGCGCGGATACAAGCACGGTGCGGGGCGTCATGATTGCGCTTACGCTCAGATCGTTGAGCTTCAATAAATTGTCGATTACTTTGCTCTCGTTTTCTTTTAATACTCCTTCTTTCTTACCGAGATGCGCCAATGCAACGACTTCGTCCCGGCTCATTGTTTGCGCTTTCTTATTCTTCGAAATCAATCGAGTAATGAATTCGGAAACTATTACAAACGGGTATGCTATATAGATCATCGCCATAATAATAATAGCCGAAGGCAATGCGAGTTTTCTCCAATAGACCGCGCCGATTGTTTTGGGAATGATTTCCGAAAAGAACAATATCATTATCGTGAGCGCCGCGGATATAATTCCGAAATAGACTTCGCCGAAGAGATAGACCGCCTGAGCTCCCACGCCTGCGGCTCCTACTGTATGAGCTATTGTGTTGACTGTTAATATTGCCGATAACGGTCTGTCGATTTTGCTTTTCAGATTTTTAAGATAAACTGCGGTTTTCTTCCCTTCCGTCTCTTTGGTTTTGATGAACGGGATCGAAACCGACAGGATTACCGCTTCCGCAATCGAACATAAAAACGAGACAACGAGCGCAAGGGTCAGATATATTAGTAATTCCGCCATTTTTCTTTCTTGAGTGTGTGATTGAATAAAAGCGCGTCGACTGATTATTTCAACCGGCCGAATTCAAAATCTACATTAAAGATATTTTTCTTAAGTAGCAAATTACGCGAATAAAAGAACAACGACACAAATAAATTCCCGGTATCTGCCGTCCGAAATGCCAATTGATAAGACCGCGCCTGCGGCAAAAGATATTGTTTGCCAATGCAAAAAATATGAGAAAGATATTTTAATGATAACTGAGAATTATTTTATAACTTGCAATTACTGTTATATCCTTCAGGGGAATTTATATATCGCCAAATAAATTACGCATTACGGATTCCGGAGGTATAATGAAAACCACATTTACGCTTATTGTTATTCTCGCATTTTCTTCCGTTTACGGACAATGGATTAAGTACGAAATCCCCGAACAAAAAGGTTCCCTCGCATTTGCTATCGACGCATACGATCAAAATCACGCGGCAATTACGTTCCACAAAGGAGAAAGCGCGGTTTATTATACGGAGGACGGAGGAGATAACTGGCGGGCGGTTTTGAGCATTGACGAAACAATAATCGATTTGTCGTTTATTGACGCGGCTGCCCTGGCTCTGGCAACCGATAAAGGCAAACTTTATAAGTACGACATTCCCGGCGGCGAATTGGAACTTTGCTTCGAAGACTCCGGCGTTACCGAATTTATTAATTATGTGGAATTCTTTAACGAACTCGAAGGCGTTGCAATGGGCGACGCGGTTTCGGGCAATGTTAATCCCGTTATACTCGTAACGAACGACGGCGGCGAGAATTGGGAATACCGCTCTTCGGGCGGCATCGGCGGCTTCTCCGGCGATATCTGGCGTCGCGTCGATTTTGTAGATAAATCAACCGGCTTTTTCTATTCCTCCGGTTTAATGCCGCAAAGGACTTACAAAACTACCGACTCCGGCAACAGCTGGAATGAATTGCCGCATGAAGACCCCGTACAACTTTTAAAATTTTACGATACCGAAAGAGGAATTACCGTTCATATAATGAACGACGAAGACGTTATTAATCTAAACGGCGACGGAGGAGCCAGCTGGACTAAAATCAATACCGGCATTGAAAAAGGATTCCCCAACGATTTAGAATATCTGCCGGAGAATCCTTCGTTTATACGTTATACGAATTACCGGGGACTTTATTACAGCGACGACGGAGGAATTACGTGGTATGAGGAAAAGATATCCGACACTACTTTAAACGCGCGCGACATCGAATTTGCTACCGCTGAGCGCGGCTGGATACTGTGCGATAACGGGGTCGTGTTTAAAACCCGGAACAACGGAAATGTATTGGCGGGCGTGGAAGAAAATCCGCTTCCGAACGAAAACAATCTTTTGAGGAACTATCCCAATCCCTTTAATCCCTCTACAATAATCCATTGGAGGCTGGCAAAACCATCGAGCGTTTCGGTAATTCTTTACGACGCGCTCGGAAGAAAAGTTGCGGATTTGCTGAAAGGAAAAGAGTATAACGCAGGCGAGCATTTTTTCAGACTCGACGCCGCTTCGTTCGGATTGACCTCGGGAATTTATTTTGTGGTTTTGAACACTAACGAACGGATTGAAACTTTGAAGATAGCATACATGAAATAGCGTCAAATCCGGCGCGCCTGTTCATTAACTTTATTATTCGGAAATCCCATTCTTCTCTTTGTTAATCCGGTCGGTTTAATGAATCTTCGCCAATATCTCTGCTCCCGCTGCAATTGCAAACGAAGCAATGATAATTATAATCATTATTAAAAAATTTATCTTCTTTAACGTCTAAAAAAAGTAATTAAATAAAGACAGAAAACGATGTATGGCGATAGTAGAAATAATTAGCCATGTTTTGTGCGTGTGCCTATTTTTGTTGAATGTCGAACTAAGAATGAATATGGGTTTCCCCGGACTTTAAATCATTGTTAAGACCATATAACAACGGTCGTCCGATGATTTTTCTGCTACTTCCTTAAATCCTAATTTTTTGTATAGTTTAACAGGAGCCGTATTGTTTCTATAGACATTTAAACTCACTCTACGGTAACCTAATTGTTCCGCAATATCGAGCAAGCTATTGCAAAATATTTTTCCGTATCCCAATCCTCTGCATAAGGGATTCACTATTATTCTTGCCATATGAATTATTTCGCCATTCTGAGGAAGAAGTTGTCCGAACGCCAAAATCGTATTCTCATCCTCCAGGCAGTACGAGTTATCCTTCGAGTATTCAACGTCAATCAGCAGATTCTCAATTTCTAAGGGAAAACGTACTTTACTTCCCGCCCAATTTTTACACTCGCATTCATCTTTTATCCATGACATTATATTATAAAAATCGGTTTTTTCAGCTTTTCTGATTTCCATATTTAAACCTTGGATTTATTATCACGCGACCATACTGCATAACGATGCCGGAACGCAATAAATTACCTCGAATAATAGACAATTTTATTTAACGGAACAATGCCCAAATTAAATTATAAAACTTGTATTAACCGTTAAATTCGGTTTTATGAGCATTATAAAAAAAGCCGGACTGAAACGTCTTTGGGCTAACTCTTAATTATCTTACTCAAATCCGATCGTTCAAGATCATTTATTCAAAACAATTGGTATTTTCTTGATAAATAAAGGACCTTATAAATGAACGAGTCGGCGTTTTCTCAAATCAACCGATTGGAATGGCAATAATTATTTACGGTATACAATAATATTACGTATGCTAATTTTTACGGTATGAATTTATAAGCCTTATTTGAGTTTCTGACAAATAAAGACCATGTGGTCTGCCGGATACCGATCTTTTCCCATCAAAGTGATTTTACAATTCATTCTTTCAATTATATCCAAGTATTCACGACAGCCAATTGTTCCATATTCAGATGGTACGCCTTCCAATTTGCCCTTCATTTTTGTGTAGAAGAAAATTGATTTCGACGAAGCGAGATCGGAAGAAACCAGAACGTAATTCCGAACGCCGTTTTCTGAGGCGGCTTTTGCAAACCGGTACTGATAGTCGTAGTCGACTTTCCATTGCGCTTTTTTGCCGCCTGCGTCTCTGCGAGTCGTTCCCAGACACGAAAACAGGACGTCGCCCGTAACGTTCTTTTCCCACTCGTCCGGCTTATCGAAATCAATCACGCGAACGGTCAACTTTTCGTTTGACAGACTTACGTTCCGTCTTACGAAAATATCCACTTTAGTAAAGTAGTCGTCTTTGAGAGCCATCCCGAGCAGATTTTTGCCCGTCGCTCCTGTTGCTCCGATAACGAGCGCTTTCATTTTTCAATTACTCTTTTGTTTAATGGAAATATAAACGAATGCCGGTATTCGGTCAATTTATTTATGGAAATTTCTAAGGGCAGGTTTTAAATGAAATTAAAAACGGCGTATGACGAGTTTCTGTGTATCGGAGGTAAAGTGTGCGGTAGTTATCCGGATGGTAAAGAATTTTGTCATATTCAGATTTGTGAATGAGTTTTGATTCGAAATCAATTCTCACGTCTTGAATGAATTTTTATAAATTTCCGCCTTATTCAAAAGATGAATAATGTTCTCTGTCCAGTTCGCTCAAAGCAGCCGTCAAAATGCTCCTTTATTTTTGTGCGTGTCATTAATCTCAGTCCGGAAATGTCCTGAAAGGACGATTGAAATAGCTTAGCAATTCAGTTCCAGGATACTAAGTCCCTAAACGAAATTAGTCCCGAAGGGACATCCGAGAATAATCCGGCAATTCATTGCCGGGAAATACGAGTCTCAAAACCAGAATAGTCCCGTAGGGACGATTGGAATTATCCCCAAACATATCTTTCATCGTATTCAATTTCATGTTTTTTCAAAAAAGCAATGTATTCTTCTTGAAATGTTTTAATCTTATGATGTTCTTTTTGTCGTTTAATATAGGCAACCGTATTTTCAATATGCGATGCACTCACGCTAAACGCCCCATAGCCTTCCTGCCACTTGAAATATTTGTGTTTTGGAAATGTATCGTGCACCCATTTTGACGAGCCCCCTTTGATCAACTGGATGGCTTTGGCAATCGACAAAGTCGGCGGTAATGAGATTAAAAGATGGACGTGGTCTTCAACGCCGCCGATGGCAAGCGCCTTCATATTATTTTCCCTGGCGATCCCTCCCATGTAAAGCCATAACCGTTCTTGCAATTCTTCGCTAATGATTTTTTCCCGGTTCTTTGTGCTGAAAATGAAATGAATTAATATGTTGGTGTATGAATGCGCCATTTTTTTCCATTACGACTTTGGCATCAATCGTCCTTACAGGACTTAACTTTAATCGGAACATATATTCCCATCAATAAATTGATGGGTTAATTTCATAAAATCCCTTGCTGGATTAGTTAATCTCCCCGATTTCACATTCTTTGCATTGTCGTCAAATCTCGTCATAGATGTGCATGCCGCCGTGCAGCTATGTTAGTCACTCAGTCGTAAATAAGAAATTTATATCGGATAAACAACGCAAACAAAAAAATTTTTATTATCATCCTACTTTATTAACTCAGTTCGACTGCGGGTTTGTATTGTCGGTTTTGGGCGGATTGTTAGTTTGCATTTACCATGAAAGATTAAATTTGTTTTTAATTTCCTGAATTTCTTTATATGAAAGATTTCCTTTCAGAAGAAAGCATTTTGCGCCCAGTTCATCTCGTTCATTTATTCGAACGCCGCTTTTATAAAGTTTCATTAATAATTCTATAAATTGTTCTCTCTGCTTATTTTTTACAAGAATTTTATATTCACTTACGATATTTTCTTTTTGTTCCACTTCTATTTTTATTACAAAACCTTTCACGACAAACCGCTTATAGAACGAATTAGTTTTCTGTCTGTCATAAATAAGATTAATTCTTACAATGTCATTTAGTAAAAAGGTTTGTGACTCGTTCCCTTTAGTATTAACCGATAATTGATTTTCGTTTAATTCAATTTCGCCAATATTTCGGTAAAGATAATACGGCGATATTAATAGCGGAATTAACGGTATGAAAGGTATGATTAAATAGGCAATCTTGTTTTCTACTAACCAAGTATAAAAAGCAAGTCCAATGAGAAACAGTATTAATATTCTGAAATAGAAGGTTTTTCTTTCTTTGATCAAGCTAAATTTCATTTTTTTTCTGATATTTGTTGCAGACTATTTATTCTGCTTGGAATACTTAGTCAAATAATAATATCCCTCTTATTTACAGGCAATATATTTGATTAGCCTGGTTTGTTAAATAGTTCTTCCTGATAACTTAGCGCTTATTATAACTTCAACGAAAATAACTTTATACTGATTTTTTGTCAATAGTAATTTGATAATAAAAGCCTTATACTCCCTGATTCATACGTGTGAAAAATAAAATTAAACGCAACCGTTAGAACGCTCGCTCTAAGTAATCAGAATAAATCTGTAGTGCATTTGCTTCACTAATTAACGCCATAATTCTGCTAATTAGTCGACTAATTTTAACCCCACGGCTTTAGTCGTGGATATGAACAACTAAATGCGCATGAAGCGATTTATAGGTTCCCGTCGCGAAGACCAATCTCTCTTCAAACTATTTATAACCTTTAGTAAAGCTAACCTTTCTATTATGCTCTTTTTATAGAAGCCAGTCAGATTTAAAATAAACGTTTGGGTATATATCAATAATGTCTATAATTATTAATGACGCCAAACAATAGACTAACCAGGGTGGAGTATACTTTAACAAACTTATATTTCCCGATTCAACGTATGCGTGATCGTGGTAGTGTTGAAGCTGGGGTGATGCGATGCTACCGAGATTCATATACTTTAAGAATTTTTGAAACACATTCTTCTAATTTATGTTTTATATCATATTCCCAAAAACGCAAAACTAACCACCCTTGTTCAGTTAATTTCTCATTTACAAGCTTATCACGTTTTTTATTACGTTTAATCTTTTCAGTCCAGTATTTAATATTTGTTTTGGGAGCTATAAAGCGGGTAGGGTGACCATGCCAAAAATCGGAATCAATAAAAATGACTATCTTTTTCCTGCGAAAAACAATGTCTGGTTTTCCATATATTTTTTTTACATGTTTTGCAAAATATATTTTTCGTTTTTTTAATTCCTTCATCAATATAAGTTCAGGTTTAGTACCTTCGGAACGAATATTACGCATATTCTTTCTACGCTGTTCTTTAGTAAGATTATCCATAAATCATCATACTGAAAAATCCATATAATAAGTTTCATCATCAATTTTATAGAATGTTACATCTGTTCTACCGTAATTTAATAAATCTTCCTTAGTAACAGGTGCACCAGAAGCTAAGCCAAGACGGTTTCTAAAATACTCGCCAATTAAGCTATTGTTATGTGGGGTATGAATTGCTTTGCCGTTTTCTTGAGCTCGGGAACAAATTAAAATCTTTGAGTCGTCTGTCAAGACGGTAAAATGTACTTTTCTTGGTGGGAAAAAATCAGAATTATATATTAAAGATGGTAAACGAATATAGGCTTGATTAGGTTCGCGTCCTTCCTCTGGCCTTTGTCCCCAATTTAAGCCTGATCTTGCTGGCAGATTCCCATTTTTATCTAGAAAAGAAATAGTTACAAAAGGTAAACCTGTAATATTTTCTACTATTCCTGCATCTTGAGTCTCAATATCTGGTAATAATTCTTTAACTCGTTTCTTATGAAGAAAAAATTTGTCATTGTATATTTGGACAAGATTTTCTGTGTCTTGATGAGTACAGTAGATTGTATAATCAATTAAACTATTATAATATTCATATGCTTCACTGGCATCACAAACGGCCATAATTTCTTTTCTTGATTGTGAGAATGCAGTTTGAGTATAATTTGCTGAGCCTAGAAATCCAATACAGGGTTTATCGTCAGTAAACCATGCATATACTTTAGAATGTACTGGAGGCATCTTAGTGATATAGCTGCATTTGAACCTTCCTTTATAATCTGATTCCATAATTTGTTGAAAACCACGATGATTACTGAGAGCTAAACCATCTGAAGGGCACATACCTACAATTAGCTCAATACTAATATTTTCACTGATCTGCATGACTTCTTCTAAATGATGAAAAGCCATTGCTGAAGTTGCATATCCAGAAACTATATACAATTTATTGCACCCTTCTTTAACGGGTTTTATCAATAATTCATTGAAAAGATCTTCTGAAATCATGAGAAATCCTATATTTAATAATTTATATTAGGTACTATATAGTTCTCTAAGTTATCAAATAACCTTATTTGAGTATTATTAGTATTATATAAATTTAAGTTTTCCGGATGTATCATAGGCGGTATATTAGGCTCAATAGCCGGATATTCGATTCCAGCAAAACTTTTTAAAACGGATTCTAGTATTATTTTAACACCACGTACAGGGACAGCCATTCCAATTTGTTTTCTAACACTTTCTTTTGAACCATAAAAAATAAAATTATCAGGAAATGTTTGTAAACGAGCCCTTTCTCTGTTTGTTAAAGCCCTAGGTTCTTCCCAATGATAAACATGTGTTCCACCGCCACCGCTTCCTGTAACAGTATAAGCGGGTTTATCAGGATCTAACCGTTTATATATCTGGCTTATTTTTGCTCCATTAACATTAAGCCTTAAATGGTCGGGTAAGTCAGCAGTAAATGCATTTTCACCTGGTTTTATATGTTTTAATCTTTCAATTACAATTTTTGATTGCTTAGTTAATTCATTATTTGGTGCATTAGGTGGAATGGGAGGATTCTCAATAGCGTTTTTACATGTTATATCAATCTCAGAAAATGGTTCCGGTGAAGGAATAGCAAATGGAATATTTAAATCTTTTCTTATTCCAATAATTATAATACGATGCCTTGCTTGTGGCACACCATATCTTTCGAATTTATATAAATGGGGGTATATGGAATATCCTGAATTAAATAATTCGTTAATAATTATTTTAAAAGCTTTACCTTCGTTAGAGTTTCTCAAGCCACTAACATTTTCTGCTAAAAACCATTTAGGTCTAAAAATATTAATAGCTTTAACACCATAAGTATACAATGGACCATATATACCATTAATACCTTTTTGTTCACCAACTACACTAAAATCATTACATGGAAAACCAAAAGCTAAAGCATCAATATCAGATATTTTTTTTAATATTTCAAAATCTAATTTTCTTATATCTTTACAAATGACCGTATTAGGCTTTTCCGGACATATATTATTACGATAAGTTTCACACGAATCTTTATCATAATCAGTTGCCCAAGCATGTTCGATTTTAAAGATTTCACCATTATGTTCGATTGAAGCAAGCTTTGCGGCTAACCCTATACCACCAGGCCCTGAAAATAATTCACCAAACTTAAATATCATTTTTAAACCTTCGTATTAAAAGAATTTTATTAAAAGTAATAATGTAATGTATCAAATACAAGTAAAACTTATTGTATTTATCATAAAGGCATAATGAAAAAGCTGTACGGCAACAGTATTATAGAGTTTTTAACGCCCATATGAACCTCTTGTTATACATTATTTTTTTTGCGGATAAAACTGAAAGTATTAATGAATTTCCACCCAGTACTAAATTTAAGATTAATTCTTGAAGTTACATGTTAATATAATCATAATTCGGTATCACTTGGGATTGCTCTAAGAAATTCATCCATTCCTTACTTACATTTTTGTTTGTGAAATAGTTTGTTTGTATTATATGAATTATAAAAGTGCCTTAAGAATATCTTTTTTGTGCCTGTATCATAGATAATAATAAACTTAACAATTATAGCAGTTTCATTTGATTTCAAACGAAATATGAATAACCCCCGCTTATTATAACTTCAACGAAAATAACTTTATACTGATTTTTTGTCAATAGAATATAGTTGCCGATACGTCACTGATTACAGATGGTTATTCTGGCGGTTGTCAACAGTTAACTTTTTCTTCAGTCCTAATAGTATTAATACGCTTACTATAATCATTGATATTGACAACGATATAAGCCCAAATTTGATAATGATTTCCTGGACGAGCGTTCCCTGCATAGAATTTCCGGCGATCGGCATCATTACCGAACCGGCGCCCCAAAACGCGGCTAATAAAGTTGTGAACCAATTTGCATAAGCCCCGAAAAGTGCAAGAATGTAACCGGTTTTCAGCATACCCGATTTCAATGACAGCTTGGGCCAGATTACTCCGAAAATCATTAATAACATTCCGTTTTGGACGCCTTCGAGATGACTCGATAATCCCATCCTGGGATTTTCCAAGCCGGGGATTAAGAATCCGGTTAATAACCCGATTAAGAATAAAAGCGCACCGTACTTTATTAATTTATGATCGTAATCCAAACGAATTTCGTCTTCCATAACTTGAGCCTCCGTCCTTTATATTATACTTCATAATAATGGAATTATTTTTCATTTACAATTAATATTGAATAATTCTGAATTAAGTTTAACCCGAAAGCCGTTGGAGTTTTAGGGACGCCGAACCCCTGTTTCTTCAGCGGTTTTTTCCTTTTAAAAAGAGCGTTCTTTGAAATAATTAGATATGAGTAACAGAACAGGCAAAAATAATATAAGACAAACTATCTATAATTGTATGCCAAACTGATTATTAAATTGCCTCTTTTTAGTGAAATGTAAAAAAAAAGCTGAAACCGGTTTTTTCGATTTCAGCTTAAAAGAGAAGCTTTTTGTGCTTCCTGGGGGACTCGAACCCCCGACCAATAGATTAAGAGTCTACTGCTCTACCAACTGAGCTAAGGAAGCGTCACAAAAATAATTAATTTTTGGTTCCCACTCAAAACTTCTTTTAATTTATAGTTCAAAAAAATCCGTTCTGTTATGAAAAGTTTATTTAAGAATGCGGCTTATTTCCTTTTGATACTTGCGATTCTTTCGTGCGCCGGAAAGCAGGAGCGGGAATTGCCCTCAGGCGCTGCGTTGATCGACGACCTGGGCAACCGGGTATCGATCGATTCGATTCCCGGCAGAATTATATCGTTGGCTCCGAATCTGACCGAAATAATTTTCGATTTGGGCGCGGGCGATAAACTCGCGGGCAATACGCTCTATTGCAATTACCCGCCCGAAGCGCGGAATGTGGAAAAAGTGGGCGACCTCCTTACCGTCGATTTCGAAAAAATCCTGTCGCTCAAACCGGACCTGATTTTTATAACCGTAGAAGGCAATCGCAAAGAAACTTTCGACAAATTCAAAAGTCTGGGACTTAAAGTCTTTGTGTCGAATCCGCGCAATTACGAAGGCGTCAAAAAATCGTACCTTGATATCGCGCGGATACTAGGCAGGGAAAAATACGCCGCTGAAAAAATAGAAATATGGGACGCTCTGCTCGATTCGATTCGAAGCAAATCCCGAAAATACAATCCCAAAACCGCAATGCTGCCGGTCGAATTGAAACCGATTATGCTGGCGGGCAAAAACACTTTTTTGAACGAATTTCTCGAATTGTGCGGACTCGAAAATATTGCAGACGATTCGTCAATCAACTATCCGGTTTTCAACCGCGAAGAAATTTTAAAGCGGAATCCCGACTATATTATTATCCTTTCGGACGGCAAATTGAAAACCGGAGATTTACTCGAACTCTATCCCGAATGGAAAGATTTGAAAGCGGTGCGGAACGGCAATGTGATTTTCGTCGACAGGGATTTGTACTCGCGTCCCGGTCCGAGATTTGCCGAAGCGGCTGCGGATTTATTTAATCGTCTTCATCCGGAAGAAAGTCTTCGATATCCTGAGCGATAAAAATCATAGCGCATTTGTCGCCTTTGAATTTCCCCGTTGCTCTGCAGTTTGCATGGCGTTCCCGGACTTTTTCGATATCGATTTCCGAATCGATTCCGAATTGGCTCAAATCCTCGCCGCATTCGGTGCAGAACAAAATATCGTCTTTAAGACTTCCGTCAATATTTTTAATTGGTTTTTTCATAAGATATTTCTTTCAGTTCCCAGTCGATGCCGTCGCAGGGCAGATACTCGAGCGTCGGGTGTTCGTCGTGTTTTGTGCAAAGAACCGCCGACTCGTCGAAATATCTGCAGCTCGAGCAGAGCGTGTCCTCTATTATTTGCTTGTTCTTTTCTTTGAACATACGGTACTGAATCGTAGCCGGATAGATTATAATACCGTAAATCGAGATTATCCCGAGCCACCACCAGTACCGATATTCCATCAACCCGTACAAAAACCAGAGAGCCGGAATTAATACCGCCGTCCTTACGATAGCCCAAAATATAATTCCGCCCATTGAATCGACTTTCTTTTTGACCTAAACTTAATTATAAAACGCTCAATTTTCAATTAATCTTCTTTCGAATTGATTTTCGTATCGCTATAATTTAACTTACATACAAACAATTTTTGTTTAAAAGGGATTCAACTTGAGCGAACAAAACAAACAGGAACAAACGGGAAACAAGAAAAAAAGAAGACATTATTACGGCAGAAAATTCCGTTACTATCAAAAGAAACTGAAAAACGGCGTAAAAAGTTTCTCATTTAAAAAAGTGTCGATTGTTGTGCCTCTTTATAACGAGGAAGAATCGCTTAGACCTCTTTATAACGAAATTAAAAAAGCGGTCAATTCGATTTCGTGCGACTACGAAATTATTTTTGTGGACGACGGCAGCACGGACAATTCGCTGAACGTAATCAAAGAACTGGCTCTCAAAGACAATAAAATTTTTTATTTCAGTTTCAAAAAGAATTACGGCAAATCGGCGGCTCTTCAAATCGGATTCAAAAATACCACAGGCGACGCAGTCATTACAATGGACGCCGACCTGCAGGACGACCCGGCGGAAATTCCGAATCTGCTCGCCAAACTCGACGAAGGCTACGACCTGGTTTCGGGCTGGAAGAAAAAACGGTTCGATCCGCTCATTAAAAAATATTCTTCGCGATTTTTCAATTTTGTAACCCGTCTCTTTTCGAAAGTTAAAATACACGATTTCAACTGCGGCTTGAAAGCTTACCGCAAAGAAGTAGTAAAGAACGTCAACATATACGGCGAACTCCACCGTTATATTCCGGTGCTGGCTGGTTGGAAAGGTTTTACGGTTACGGAAATTCCGGTTAAGCACCATCCCCGCAGATACGGCAGAACGAAATTCGGCATATCGCGATTTTTCAAAGGGTTTATCGATTTGATTACGGTAATTTTTACGACGCGATACGTTACGCGTCCGATGCACCTCTTCGGATTCATCGGTCTTCTGACAACGTTATTGGGAGTTTTGATAAGTCTCTGGCTTACTTACGAAAAGTTGTTTCTCGGAGTGGGAATTAACAACCGTCCGGTCTTCTTTCTCGGCATTCTGCTGATAATAGTGGGAGTTCAATTTTTTGCCATCGGATTGATCGGCGAATTGATGGTGCATAATTTTCAGAACGACCACGAATATATTATCAAAGAGAAAAAGTAGTTTAAAATTTCCAGCGCGAATCGACGGCAATCGAAATCATTTTGCCCGAAGAAGGCGAGGCGATATTCTGGAAGTTCGAAGTGCCGGCGTTCAATTCGAACAATCCGAAATCGAGTCCGATTCCCAAACCCCAACGGAATTTTGCCCAGCCTCCGAATGCCATTCCGCTGCGCAAACTGAAGACCGATTCGAACGGCATCCATTCGACTCCGATTGAAAATCTCGGCGAAGTCGTATTGCCCGGCATTTTATTTAAGCCCTGCGCGTATCCTGCGGCAATCATTAATTTGTTCTTTAGTTTAAGAAGATTTGCCAGGTCGATCGAAGCTCCGAACCGGAGAGCCGTGGCAAGAGGAGTGGAAAATTTATCGACGGATTTTCCTGCGCCGTCGGTCGAAAACAGATTAGTCAACGAATCCCTTTGAGCTTCTTCGGAAACGTCGTCAATATAAACGTTTCTGCTTACGTTGAATTGCGCCGCGCGTTTATTCCACTCAATTGCTCCGATGTCGGTTATTGCAAGCGCAAATGTAAATGCCCGGTTGTGTCTGTAGCTTAGTCCGAAGTCGGCTCCGAATCCCGTTCCCGCAGGCTCGGGAAATGCCGAGATGTTTTCTTCGTACGAGGATTGATTTTCAAAGTCGTATTCGACGCCGAAATTCGGCGAGAAGGCGGATTTTGCCGAATAGTTCGCTCTGCCGCGGATGTTTCCCAAACTGTCTGTGTGAATTTCGGAATCGATTTCGTCCAGACCTGCATAGAACAATCCGTTAATTAGATGCAGCGATATTCCCGCTCCGATCGATTTTTCTTCTGATATTCTGAATTCCCTCGAATACGAAAACGAGTATTTTCTGAGCCACCACGATTTGAATTCCGCATCGTTAAAATCGTAACGAGAATTCGGCGGATTCCCTTTGAACAGGAGTTCCGCAATTCCAGTCGGAATTTTGCCGTCAGCGGCAATCTGATCGGTAACTGAAAACGCCAGCGCGCCGAATGATTCCGAAGGAGTTACGGCAAGCGCAAAATAGCGTACGAATAAATTTACGCTGACTCCTCCGCCTTTTCCGAATAGGTCGATAAAGTTTTGCTTGTCTGCTTCGTTTAAGTAGCGTCCTCTTTTTTTGCCGTTTTCGTCGACCGTATATGTACCGAAATAATAATTGTAATCCGAAAGCGAGAAAAAGTTTGAACCGGCAACACTGCTGAAAGAAGGGAGGGGGAGCGGCATGATCAATTCGATTCCTTTTGACTTCGATAAATTTGCCGGATTAACGGCGATTGAATAGAGTCCTTCGGAAACGGCCGTATACGCGCCTGCCATCGAAGACGATCTTGCATCCGGCAATCCGACGCTGCCGCCGATTTGCGCGTTTATGGAAAGAGCAGCCGTTAATAAAATCGGAATAATATATTTGAAATTGTTTTTCATAACTCAATTATTCCCGGGTTCTATTTTGTATTCCGAAACGCCGAAGGCTTTGATTCGTATCGTATCGGTCGAACGAATTTTAACGGGCTTGTTGGCAGGAGCCGTAGAGAATCTCAATCTCACTTTCATATAAGCGGCGTCCGCTATTTTAGCCGAAACCGCGCTGTCTGCAATTACTTTGACGTACGATTCTTTTGGCGCAACGGCATAGCCGTTCAAGTCAGTTTCGGCTGCGCTTACTGAAATCAGAGTATCCTGAAATTCAGCCGGCGGAAAATAAGTAAGAAAATTGCCCGCCGCGTCATAGAGTCTGCCCGTAAAGGATAGATTAACCGGCAGTCCGTTTTCCAGATCCAAATTTGCTTCGAGATACTTTATGTCTCTCAACAAATCGCGGTCGTCGTCGGATAGTTCGATTTCGATCGAGTCCGTATATTCGGCGTGTTGAATTCCGAAGTCGAGCGGAATTTCGGCTTCGAGCTCTCCCTCGATATAATCGGTCGATTTGACGGATACGTATTCGAAATCCGGATTGACGGTTCCCGATAATTCGACAACTGCAGAGTCGGGAATTTCGTCGAGATTTTTTATGAACGCCGAAACGCTGTCGCCGTTAATATAAATCCGTTCGGTCGAAGGGGTAATCAAAACCGCGCTTAGTGTATTGCCGTTGAGATTGAAGTTCTTAACCGTTCCGTCCGGCATGAACAATTTCAATTTCCCGCCGATTAAAAATTTAATGTCGGCAGTCGATTTCAGCTTAATGGAAAATACCGGATTAGAAAGGAATAATTTGTCGAAATCGATTTTGTCTTTTTCGAAGTCGAAAGCAAAAGAAGTTTTTTCGGGTTCGAATTCGAACGGAGAAATATAGCCTTCGAACTCTTCGAAAGTTAATTCGGAAAATTCAAAATCGGCTTTTGCGTTGTCGCTGCTTTTAATTGTTTTATATTGATTGTCGCTTACGATTCTGTATTCGATAGCGTAATTCAGCTCTTCGAGTAGACCGCCTGCGGCTTCGACCGAATAACCTGAAAGCGATTTATTGTCGAACAAATTTTTCGATTCGCCGCCGGCTATAACAGCCGCTCCTTCGAATATATTGCCGTCTGCCGTTTTGATTTGCGGGAAACTGTATCGAATCTCCGCGTCCAATCCGGTGTTGTTTGTCAAACGTAAATCGAGCGCGCCGGACTTTATTGCGGCTCTGGCAATCCTTTCATTTTTATCGCCGATTTTAACCGTTCCGTTAATGGTAATAAAATCCTGTTCGGGAAATTTAGCCGTCGCTTCGGATACTTCGAGGTTTTTTGTAATTGCCGTCAAAGTCAGAAAATTATCGGGAATCCGGACTTCGTCTCCGCCGCTGCCCTGTGTTGAAAGGACGGCTTCTATTTTCAAACGGTTTTTGACGTATATTTCAGTGTTAATTTTGAGGTCGCTCACCAATACGGATTGAGAAGGTGGAATTGTAACGCTGCCGCCGTGCATAGCGATTACGCTTCCGTCATCCGAATTAACAAGCGAAATATTCGATACGGTAACGCTTACATCGCTAGTGAAATTGTTTCTTATAACGAGATCGAAGGAACCGCTTTTAAAACGCGCCTGCAGAAAATTACCGGGTTCGCTTAAATCCGAAGCAACTTTTTTGTCGTTTATCGGAGGAACGGCAATTCGAACTGCAGGATTCAAGCCCAGTTCCGTTGAACCGACATTGCCCTGAACCGTGTCGGATTCGATTTTCAACGCGCCGGCATTCTCGGTTATGCTTTCCGAAAATCCGTCTATCTTAAGCTTGTCTTCGAACGTGATTTTGTCGATTTGATATGAATCAGTAAAGTAGAGGACGTCTTTATTCGAGCCGTTATTATAATGAAACAAGTTCTCCGATTCGTCTTCCAGTATGTCGCTCATCAAATATTCTTTGTTGGCAATCGGGGCTGTTACTGAAACGTCCCATACAGGGGCTACGGGATCGTTTATATTGCATCCCGTTATTAACGCCGCCAGCGCAATCATCAACGATTTGTATTTCATTGAATTCCTTAAATACCGTTAATATTTTATTATCGACAATTTGCAACGGGAATTTAAACTTTTTTGTTTTCGTATTACAAACTAATGATGATTCCGGTCACAATCGGCAGGACAGACGCCCTGTTATCGTTTATAAGTTGTTAATAAACAAAAATAGCGAGTTAACAAACTGGCTCTGTTGCATTTAAGTAATATGCGGGTTAAATTCACTTTGATAATTTCCCAAACAGGATAAAGCGATGAAAAGATTAATCCTTCTGACCGGCTTGATCGTATGTCTTGCTTTAAATATCGATTATTACGGACAGGAAAAATTCGGGATAGTAATTCACGGAGGAGCGGGAGTAATTAAAGATTTGCCCGCCGGTCTGGAAAATCAGTACAAAACAAAGCTTTCGGAAGCGCTCGAAGAGGGATATAAAATACTGGAATCGGGCGGCTCTTCGCTCGACGCCGTTACTAAAGCCATAAATATAATGGAAGATTCGCCTTTATTTAACGCGGGCAAGGGCGCGGTATTGAACGACCTGGGATTCGCCGAACTCGACGCTTCGATAATGGACGGCGGCAATTTGAACGCCGGAGCGGTCGCCGGTATACGCCATATTAAAAACCCGATTAATTTAGCCCGCCTTGTTATGGAAAAATCTCCTCACGTAATGATGATCGGTCGAGGCGCCGAAGAATTTGCATTTCAAAACGGCTTTGAATACGTCGATTCGACCTACTTTATTACCGAACGCCGTTTCCGGCAATATATCAGAATGAAAAAATTACGCGACTCTCTCGAGGCTATAAAAGGCACCGTAGGAGCTGTCGCTCTCGATAAAAACGGAAATCTGGCTGCGGGGACTTCCACCGGCGGCATGGCGCTTAAAAAATTCGGAAGAGTTGGCGATTCGCCGATTATCGGAGCGGGAACATACGCAAATAATAAAACGTGCGCAGTTTCCGCTACCGGGCACGGCGAGTTCTTTATTCGACTCGGCGTGGCAAAAGATATCTCCGATTTAATGGAATACAAAAAAATGAGTTTATCGGAAGCCGCCGATTTTGTTATACACAAAAAACTTACGGAACTCGAAGCTGACGGCGGCGTTATTGCCATCGACGGAAAAGGGAATTATGCCATGCCGTTTAATACGCCGGGTATGTTCAGAGGAGTCAAAATAAGCGACGGCGTAAACGAGGTTAAAATCTATAAATAGGAGGCTGTATGGAGTTGTTACATCCGATTAATTATCTGGCAGTACTAATTTGCGGAATAATTGCAATGGGCATGGGCGCCCTTTATTACAGCCCTCTGCTGCTGGGCAAAATATGGCTTGCAACCGTCGATACTCCCGAAGAAGAATTAAAAAAGAATTTTAATCCGGTAAAAGTTTTTGGAATTGCATTCCTGTCGCATCTGATAATGGCGTATATGCTGGCCCGGCTGCTCGGTTATACCGGCGCGGCAACTCCGGAAGAAGGCATCCGTATTGCATTCATGATCTGGCTCGGATTTATTGCCACCACAATGATTATAAATCTTCAATTTCAGAGGAAATCGATTACTCAATTTTTTATCGACAGCGGATACCATTTCCTCGTATTAATTATAAACGGATTTATACTCGGATTATGGCTCTGACCGGATGAATCAATTTTTACCCGCCGTATCATTCTGATACACTCTCATTTTTCTAAACCATTCAAAACCTTCGATTTCAGCTCGTAATCGAAGGTTTTTTGTGGCACCATAGTTGACTCTTACCCCGTAATTAAAATTGTTAACGTCAGGAGGTAGGAGTGAAAAACTCTTTAATATTAAGTCTGGTCTTGTTACTGAGCATAACTTTGATTGACAATTCGCTTAGCGAGGCTCAATCGAAAGGAATCAAAAAGACGGCAAATTATACAAGTATAGCTAAGATTACCGGCACGGCCGAGGGAAAATCGATAAAATATACAAATCCTTATACAAACCAGCAGGCAAAACATTTTGCGGGAACTTTTAAAGGCACTCTTAACTCGCAAAACGAGAAATTTTATTGCGTCGATTTACAGCACGGTCTGGTTTACAATCAGGATTATTGGGACGAAAATTACACTCCTTCCGAAATTACTTATATATTGAATAATTACTATCCGTACAAAGCAAATTACCCCGGTAAATTGTCCGACAACAATAAAGAAGCCGCAGCAGTTCAGTTTGCCATTTGGCATTACAGCGACGGCGTTGACGCTAGCACAATATCGAACAATAATACGGTAAAGACTCGCGCGCTTGCAATAATTGCCGACGCTCAGGCAAATCATAACAATACGGCGCCTTTGCAGACTCTCGTAATTCTTCCGGCATCGCAATCGCTGGCGGAAAATACGCCTGCGCAATTCGATGTTTACGCCTACGATTTGAACGGCAATCCGGCGGCAAATGTGGATATTCAGATAAACTCTTCGATCGGAACCTTGAGCGCGACATCGGCAACTACCGATAATAACGGTCATGCCGGACCTTTTACTATTACTTATAACGGGGTCGGCGTCGCCAATTTGAGCGTCAGAGCCGAGGTCGATATACCTCAGGGCACGCGTTATGTTCACTCTGCTAATCCCGACGGAAAACAAAAACTCGTTCTGGCAACTCCCACTTTCGATACAAAAGAAGAATACGCTACAGTTGAATGGTATCAGTCGAGCGGATGCGATTTGAACGGTTATGTTACTTATACTCAGGGAGGATGGGGCAGCCCTTCAAACAGCGGTCCCGGAACATTGAGGGACGCTTATTTTAATTCTGTTTTTCCGAACGGCATGACTGTCGGCGGAAATTATAAAATTACTCTAACGTCGTCTTCGGCAATCAAAAATTATTTGCCCGACGGAGGCAGCGCAGACGCTTTGAATCAAAACTATACCAATCCTACTTCCAAAATTAACGTGCTTGCAGGACAAATAACCGCATTGAAATTAAACGTTTATTACAGCGCCGCAGGATATCTGGGAACCAATACTACTCCTCTGGGCGATTTGGTGATTACGGGCGGTCCGTTTGCGGGCTATTCCGTAAGCCAATTTCTTGCTTTTGCCGAATCGGCATTGGGCGGCGGCAGTTTGAACGGATTTACATATTCGGAAATTAACGACGCCGCTACTGCAATTAATGAAAATTTCGACAACGGCTCGGTCGATAAAGGATTTTTAACGTGTCAATTGCCTGCTTCGCTGGGCGACAAAGTGTGGGAAGATACAAACAAAAACGGTCTGCAGGATAACGGCGAAGACGGAGTTTCCGGTGTGACCGTTAAACTATATTCCTGCGACGACAATTTAATTGCCACAACTACCACTAACGCCCAGGGCGAATATTTGTTTGATAACCTTACCCCCGGCGATTATTACGTTAAATTCGTTCTTCCTCAGGGTTACGTATTTACAAATCAGGACAGCGGAAACGACGACGAAATCGATTCGGACGCAAATATTAATACGGGAAAAACGGTTTGCACTACTTTGACTTCGGGCGAAAACGACTTGTCGTGGGACGCCGGAATTTATGCGGAAACAGTGTGCATGAATCAAATCGGTAATTACGTATGGCACGATAAAAATGTCGACGGCATTCAAAATCAAAACGAAGAAGGCATTGAAGGCGTAATTGTAGAATTGTTGCAAAACAATCAAATCGTTGCTGTTGATACAACGGATTCGAACGGATATTATCTCTTCGAAAATTTACTCAACGGTTCCTATACGGTTAGACTTGCAGCTTCCAATTTTACCGCAGGCGGAGTTTTGGTAAGCGACGCGCAGGTTAAATGGTATTCGACAAAATTAAACGAAGGCGGAAACGACGAGTTGGACAGCGACGGAGGAATAAATCAACCGGTTAACGTTACTATCGATTGCGGCGACAATTTAACAGTCGATTTCGGGTTTTATAAAACATGCGTAAGCGTTTCCAAGACCGCCGACAAACAGACCGCAAAACCGGGCGACGTTATAACCTATACGTTCACGGTTGAAAATTGCGGCGACGTTACGCTCAGCGGCGGAGTCGATTTTTATGACGAGTTAATAAATCCGAACGGAGACCATAAAATCAAAAACATCTCGCCGGTTCATCCGGGCGAAGTCAAATCGTTCACAAAAACGTATACTGTAACCGAAGACGATTGCGGCATGCTCGTCAATGTGGTCAAAGCAGTGGGGCATCCGGTTGACGGTTCGGCTTCGGTCGAAGACGAAGACGACGCTACCGTGGAAATCGATTGTGAACTTTCGTGCGTAACCGACTGGAGCGTTCAGTTGGGTCCCGACTCGGCAATTTGCGAGCTCGACCCGATGCCGATAACGATAAACGGTTCCGTTTCGCTTACTCCGAATCCTTCGAAAGCTTATTTGCAACTTTCCTGGAGAATAGTCGAGCCTAACGACGGCAGCGTAGACAATTCGACTCATTACGAAACTATTTTAATTACACAGGACACTACATTCTCGATTACGGCTCAGTGGCCAGGAGTTCGTCCTGACGATCAGGTAGTCGAAATTCATTACGGCGTTAATATTCTCGATTGCGACGGCAATCCGATTAAAAACGGCGCGGGAAGAGATTTGTACTGGTATCCCTGGGTTTGTCCGCCTCCGCAGGAAAAACCAGCCGACGTCAGAATTGAAAAAACAGTCGATAATCCCGAACCGGAATGCAACGAGACTATAAATTATACAATAAAAGTTACAAACGACGGACCCAACAAAGCTACGGGCGTGCAGGTTACCGATATACTTCCGCAGGGATTGATTTACAATTACAGTTCCGCTTCTCAGGGTGCATACGATACAACTACGGGTCTGTGGAATGTTGGCGACCTCGATTCTGCGGGCATTGCCACGCTTACAATAAACGTAACGGCAAGCTGCGAGCAAATCAATAATTCGATTTTCGATCTCGGAGTTGCAAAAGACTATAATCTCTTCGTTATCTACGACGTCGAACAACCTTCTTCCGATACTCAGGGTAAAGTTGCCGTAGGACGCGACGCTTACTTTGCAAACTACAGCATTGGCGACCAATTGCCCGCAGGCAGCGGCGATGTATTGATTGTGGGCAGGGATTTGAATTTCATCAGCGGAGCCGTTTACGGCAGCGTTGCATACGGAAACAGTACCAATCTGCCTCAGAATTCCGTAAGCGTCAGCGGCGTTCTTCGCCAGGATAATCCGATTAACTTTGCGGCGGCTAAAACTTATCTCGAAAATCTCTCAACGACGCTTTCCGGTTATACGGTTACGGGAACCGTCGATTTTCAATACGGAGGTTTGACTCTTACCGGCAACGATCCGTTCCTTAACGTATTCGAAGTAAACGGCGCCGATTTATCGTCGGCAAATAATGTAACAATTAACGCGCCCAACGGTTCGGTAGTGCTTGTTAATATCGACGGCGTTAATGTGTCTTGGACTGGCGGTCTTAGCGTTAACGGCACGAGCATGACAAACGTTCTTTATAATTTCTACGAAGCTGAGGAATTGACGGTACAGGGAATCGACGTGCGCGGTTCGATACTTGCTCCTTTTGCCCATGTCGAATTTGTTTCAGGCGTGATAAACGGTCAAATGATTTGTAAATCTTTCTCGGGCGCAGGTCAGATGAATTACGCCCCGTTTATCGGAAACATTCCGTTTGAAAAAGAAATAGTAAATATTGCAGTAATTACTTCGACGATTTCTACCGATCCGAACGCCGGCAACAACAGTTCCAGCGTTGCTATTACCGTTTCGAATCAGTCGGATGATAATTCGCAGCAAGGAAACAACGGCAACAACAGCGGTCAAAACTGGCAGTATGTAAACGGTTTTTCGAACGGCGAAATTGTATACGCAATGGCTTATGATAATTCGGGAGCCATTTATGCGGGCACATGGGGCGGAAACGTATATCGCTCGGACGACGGCGGAAGCAACTGGACAAACATTAAAGCCAATTTGCAGGCGGGATATATCTGGGCGCTCATTTTGAACGACGGAGTATTATTCGCAGCTACGGAACAGGGCGTGTTCAAATACGACGGCTCTTCATGGAACGAAGCCGGTCTCGGCGGAATTGACGTGCACGATCTCGCCGTAAACAACGGACAATTATTCGCCGGCACTTGGGGATACGGCGTTTACGTTTCGAACGATAACGGCTTGACATGGAATGAAATAAACGCGGGTCTCGGATATAATTTGGTTATTCAATCTGTAACCGTTCACAACGGCAAGCTTTATGCAGCCAGCTACGGCGGCGGCGTATTTAAGTATGAAAATAATACATGGACAAAACTCAATGTAGGTTACGATTTCGTATGGTCGCTCTCGTCGAGTTCGAACGCTCTCTTTGCGGGCACTTACGGAGACGGACTCTACAAATCTACCGACGACGGCGCCACATGGGAAAAAGCGAACAATCTGCCCGCTCTCTATATCTATTCGATCGTAACGGATCTGAGCGGTACCGTATATGCGGCTTCATGGACAAGCGGAGTTTATAAATCTACTGACGACGGCGCAAACTGGAATTCGCTCGGACTTGGCGGATTGGGCGTAAGTTCTCTTATCGTAACTCAGAATTCTGACAACGTATTCGTGGGAACCAAAGAAGGAAAGATACTTTTGAGCAGACGCGAAAGCAATGTCACTTCGGTCGAATCGAACGACATCCCGACCGAATTCGAACTTAATCAGAATTACCCGAATCCGTTTAATCCGGTAACCACAATCAGATTCGGAGTTCCCGAAAGCGGAAATTATACGCTCAAAGTATATAACATTCTCGGACAGGAAGTAGCCACATTGTTCGACGACTTCATGAGCGCAGGATATCAGAAGATAACGTTTAACGGCGGTTCGTTTGCGTCCGGAATGTATATTTACAGACTGACCGGCAAGAACGTGAACATTACCAGGAAGATGGTGCTCGTCAAGTAACAGACGAATAAGTTCAAAAAAACCCGGCAGAGAAAGTTCCCTGTCGGGTTTTTTTTATTTAAAGCGATGACAGAAAAAATATTACCTTCGTAAAATTTTAGGACGGGCGCCGTCGTTCGAAAGCGTATAACCGATTTCGAATAATATTTTAATATCCTCTATTGCTCCTGAAAGATTCCAATCGTCGTTGTATTCGTCGCTTACTTTGTGATAGTGTTCTTTCGTCCAGCGGCGGGATAGTTCGGGTATATTCGTACGACCGTCTTCGGCGAGAATGCCGTGCCTCAAATAGAGAGAGGGAATTCCGGCTTTGACAAAGTTGTAATGATCGGAACGGTAGAATCCGCCTGCTTCCGGCGTAGGATCGGGCGTTATCATCTTGCCGTACTTCTCCCCGATTTTTTTTATATAATCGTCGAGCTCCGAACTGCCGAGTCCTAAAACGGCGATGTCTTTTGTTCTGCCGAATATGTTGCCGCCGTCGATATTAAACGCCGCGATTGTTTTTTCGAGCGGGAGTACAGGATTTTTTACATAATATTCCGAACCCAGTAGTCCCTGTTCTTCAGCAGCCAGCGCCAGAAAGACGATTGAACGTTTATGATCAGCTTTTGAAAAAGCTTCAGCGATTTCGAGTATCGAAGCCACTCCGAGCGCATTGTCTCTGGCGCCGTTATAAATATTGTCGCCTTTTAAATCCGGGTCGTATCCGAGGTGATCCCAGTGAGCCATATAAAAAAGATATTCGTCGGGCTTTTCGCTGCCAGGCAGTATGCCGATTAAATTGCGCGTTTTAATACGATGGATTTTATTCTTAATTATTAGCGAGGTTTTTAAGCCGAGGCTTTTTGAACGGAATCCCCGTTTGGCGGCGTTTTCAAGTTCTTTCCGGAGATCCAAACCGGCAAGTTCAAAAATTTCTTTTGCTTTTTCGTATGTAATCCAGCCTTCGAATTTTGCTCTTGAAGAATTCTTGTTGTCGTCTTCGATAAAAAACTGCGGACCGACTCTGCCGTTTCGAACGACTTCCCATGGATAGCTTGCCGCTTCGGTTTCGTGAATTATAAAAATACCTGCCGCGCCCTGTCTGGCTGCTTCTTCGAATTTGTATGTCCATCTTCCGTAATAAGTCATCGCTCTGCCAGTGAATAAAGAAGTATCTTTTGTGGGAAATCCCGGGTCGTTAACCATTACGATTATAATTTTATTTTTTACATCGACGCCTTCGAAGTCGTTCCAGTCGTATTCGGGCGCATTGATGCCGTAACCGGCAAATATAACTTCGGTCGGCGGTATCTCGATTTCTTCGCGTACCTGACGCGTTACTGCTACGAATTCGTCGGCGTGTTTAAGGCTGACTTTTTTGTCGCCTTTTGTAAAATAAATTACAGGACTGACTTCGGGCGTAAGTTCAGTCAGTTCGAACGGCTGTTCGTAATTTCCCGAAGGAGCTTTCAAGCCGAGTTTTTCATACTCTTTTTTGAGATATTCTATTGTTCTTTCTTCGCCTTCGTGTCCTGGCGCTCTTCCCAAAAATTCGTCGGAAGAAAGGATTTTTACTCTTTCTATAAGCGAGGTTTCGTCGATTTGTTTTAATGCCTCGTCTAAAGTTTGAGACTTTAATGCGGCAAACGCGGCTATTAACAAAACCGCAGTTATAAATTTTTTCATTTTATTTTTATATTTTGTTTGGAAATCGACACAATATACGATTTGAGCAAGTAGCATTCAACGACTAAATTTTGTGATGAATAATATCGATAATAAAACAAAAAGGGGAATTATGAAGAATTGGGTCTATTTGACGGCGTTCGTATTGGCTGTAGGATTAAATTCATGCGCTACGTTTATCAATTCCACAACTCAGGAAATTGAAATTAAAACCGCTCCTGAGAATGCAAGCATTACAATAGACGGAAAAAAATTCGGATTGACTCCCCAAATTGTAAATATCGACAGAGGGAGAAATCACGTTTTGAAAATCGAGCTCGACGGATACGAACCGTACGAAACTCAGCTTACGAGAAAAATTTCCTTCTGGTTTTGGGGCAACGCGCTCAACGGATTTATTCCGGGTATGACAATCGATATGCTGACCGGTTCAATGTATAACCTGTTTCCCGGGAATATATCCGTCGAATTGCAAAAAGCAAAAGAAGAGGAAAGCAACAGAAGGCGCAGATAAACCGTTTATCTTTTCATATGCTCTTCGAGTAAAATTTTTGCTCTCGATTTATAGACCGTATGATAGATTAAATCGAGATACGCGTTAATATCTTCGTGTTCAAGATTGGTGGCATATCTCCAGAAGCCGTAAAGCTTTGCAAGCGACAGAAGTCGTTTTGAATAAAGCTTCCAGCTGTATTTTTCGTTAACTCTTTTGACTGCCGCTTTTGAAAATTTGTCCCAAACTGTCGGCTCGACGTAGGAGTCGCTCAGAAAACGAATGATTTTTTCGGTGGTCTCTTCCTGATTAACCGGATCGATATGAAAGCCGTTAACGCCGTTCTGAATTATTTCGAGCGGTCCTCCGTATTTGGTCGCAAATACCGGCAGTCCCGAAATCATTGCTTCCAGCACTGTCAGTCCGAAACCTTCGAATAATGCCGGTTGAACAAAAATGCCTCTTCGTTCGGCGATAATTCTGTAGGCTTCGCCCGATTCGTCTTTCGGCAGTAGTTTACCGATCCATCTGATTTTATTGTGAAGTTTATATTTTGTAATCAGTTCGTGCATCAGACGAATTTGTTCTTTTTCTTCATAATCTTCCGTCATGGTTTCGTCGATTTTACCTGCGACGATAATCAAATTGGAAGATTGTTGGAGCTCTTCGCTTTCTCCGAAACAACGCACGAGAAAACTGATGTTTTTAATCCTGTCGAGACGCGACATTGTAAAAATCGGCGTCTTGTCGGGATTGTCGAGCCATCCGATTACGTCCGGATCTGCCGAATTCGAAAAGAATAAATTTTCAATACGACGTTTGGTTTCTTTGAGTCTCGATTTTGTTTTGGTATAAGGGAAGTAAATCTTTTCGTTTACGCCGGGAGAAACTATGTTAAATTTGACATGACAAGGATTGACTCCGTTTTCAACACGGTACAAACCGGGCATCGTAAAATGCATATACGATTCGTATTGACCGATCGATTTTTCGGTACCGGCAATCTCCTGGAACGACGACGTTATCAGAAAATCGGCGGAGTTGATGGCAAGCAGGTCGGCGGTAAACTGCATCGAAAAGTGATAATATTTTTCGAGATCGTACCAATAGAGAGCGCTATAAAGATATTTGCTTTTTTCGAGCGCATGCGCAATGCCGCACTGTGTAACTTTGAATTTTTTTGCCAGCAGGTAAGCCACCAGATTTCCGTCCGAATAATTGCCTATGATCAAGTCGGGTCTTTTTTTGAATTCGGCGAGGAGAGCGGTATAAGAGTCTTCCGCAAAGTCCTCGAGATAAGGCCAAATTTCAAATCTCGAAATCCATTCGTCGGTTACTCTTTTGTTGTATTCCCTGAAGGGCACGCGCAATATCCACGAATTTTTAGCACCGTAAATTTTTTCCAGTTTTTGATTGCACATAGTGCCTCTAGCGTTCGGAATCAAACGCGTAAGAACAATAATTTTTGGGACAAGATTGAGCCCGGATTTTTTCAATGAATCGGTCAATTGTTTTTCGAGGGCTTTTACCTGATCGAGTATGTAAACTACCTGCCCTCCTGTGTCGGGCAATCCGAGAACCCCTTCCTGACCGAAAAATCCGTGAGGCGAAATTATAGCGATATTAAGAATCATAGGTATCGAAGAAATAAATTCCGCCAGCGCGTTGTGGTCGGGCGAATTGAGAAGCCGGTCGAGCAAATTGAGATTATTAATGATAGTTTCGGCATCTTTGCCCAGTCCTTTTTCAAATCCAAGATCCTGCAGCTGATGTTTAATTTTATCGTATGGAGTTTTTGCCGGGAGGCTGCCGAGTACGGATAGAGCGGCGTTTATTTGATTCTGAAGATGTTTTATATCCTGAATTCTGTCGTTGAGAATGAGTTGCTCTCCGTTGATGCTGTGCAGCCGGATAAAATCGAAAAGTATTTTTTTCCATTTGTCTTCGTTAGTAAACATCTGACTGGATAAAAAACGGTTTAAGTACTCGACGCCCGATCCGATATACTTAATGTCTCTTACTGCGGGGGACTTGTCGTAGAATGGTTTGAAATTCAAATTGAGCGTTGAATTGAGAGTTTCGGGTCGAGCAACTGTTTCTTTGTAAATAAGAAAATCTTTCGAGGAGATTTCTTCAATAAGAAATTCTTCGAGACTTATGCGATAAAATTTAATCGAAGCAATTTTGACTCTGACGTCGAGGATTATCGAGTGATCGAGCGATATTGTTTCCTGAATTTTTTCGATAAATTCAAAGAGACCCGAATTCTTATCGTAGCCCGAGGCGACATACAGATTAATCAGTTCGCCGGTAATCATTAATTTTTTCGGCTGCGAGGAAACGGTTTTTAAAAAGTCGTAAAAATCGTTGCGGAAAGTTTCCGCGGTTTTATAAATGTCTTTAATCATTTTGTTCTCTAATAAAATTATAATATTTAATTCCCTCTATTACGCCTGCTGCATACGGCTGGCTTGCGAAATAGATTCGTCGTCTGCCTTTTAGTTTTTCGAGTTCTTTCGAATAATTTGCTACAACTACGCCGAGGAGTTCGCCGCGCAGCATATCCTCGTCGTTGCCCGAATCGCCCGCTACGAGTATGGAGTCGTACGGAATGTTCCAGCGATAACCGATATATCTTACAGCTCTACCTTTGCTGGCGCGCACCGGTAGTATGTCGAGAAATTGTTGATGGCTGACAATAATATTTGCTTTCAGTTTATTGCTTGATAACGCCGCTTCGATTTCATCGGGATTGAATCTCGAAGTGTCGATATAATAGCTGATTTTGTATTTTCTTTGATTTTCTTCTTCCTGATATTTCAAGTAGTCGAATTTTTTGAGCGTCTCGACAATTTGATCTCTTTTCCATTGGTAATCGATATGCGCCGCCCAGCCTGTGCCAAACGTATACCCTTCGTCGCTTTTGTAGTGAATTTCCGAGCCGACAGAGGAAATAATAAAGTCGGGCATTACAATATCGTTTGCTTTCAGTATCGAGACAGCCGAGTCGATAGTTCGTCCAGTGGCGACTCCGAATCCGATGTAGCTGTGGACGGATTTAAGAAGATCGTTCAATTGACGCGTCGATTTTTCTTCGCCCAATAAAGTATCGTCGATGTCGAGAATTATTAATTTGTCGAAGTTAAATAGCCGCTTTCCGGTTGCCGACATTACTTTGTTGAAATTGTTTCCGTTATGAACGAGTTCCTTTAGAATGCTTAAATATTTTTCCGTATGGGCTTGCCACGAATAAAAGCGTTTGACTCGATTGATTCCGTTGTTGGAAAAGGTTTCCCATTTGGTTTCGTCGTTTAGGATTGTCAGTATTGCGCTTGATATGTTGGCTGGATCGTGCACGTCGACGAGAAGACCGTTCTGAAGATTTTGAATTATATCGCGTGGACCTCCGTCGTCTGTAGCAACCACAGGCAAGCCGCTGGCTGCGGCTTCGATAAGCGTTAATCCGAAAGGCTCGTTGAATGCCGAATTGACAAAGACGCCTCTGCTTTCTGCGGCGATTCTGTATAATTCCGGCACCTCATGCTCGAAATCGTGCTTTTTGGGTATTGCCATCTTTCCGTATAAATTGTATTTGTCCATCAATAGAAGCATGTCGGTCAGTACTTCCCGTTCGATATCGGGCATTTGAGTAATGTCTTTCCTGATGCCCGCAAAGATGGCAAGATTGGCTTTGTGCTGAAGTTCTTCGGAACGACCGTAAGCTTCGATTAGCCCTGTTATGTTTTTCCTTTTTTCCGGTCTGCATAGTGAAAGTATAATCGGCTTGTTCATGTTAGTAAAAAATTTCCAGAGTTCGTTTCTTATCCCGTCCCGGATTTTCTGTGATTCTTCGTCCCACTCGCGCTTTTCGTTATAAGGATGAAATTTAGATAAATCGACGCTCGGAGGGATGACCACAAACTTATCTCTGTTGAAATTATTGTACAATTTATATTGTTCTTCGATTTCCTGATAAGTGCTTGTAATAATTTTGTCGGCGTAAAGAATAATATCTTCTTCGGCTTCTATTCTTTTCTTTATCTTATATCTTTTGTTAATTTCCTCATAAGTCATTCCCTCTTGAAGCAGATTGTTGAGTTTGTTTATGCCGAGCGAGTGACCTGTATGAACAAACGGTATTCCGAAAAATTTAGTCAACTCGGCGCAGGCATAGCCGGCGTCGGCATAATGGCTGTGAATTATGTCCGGAAGTCTGCCTCTCGATTTGATATACTTAATCGATTTGTCGACGAATTCTTCGAGATAATCCCAGAGTTGCTCTTTGCGAAGATATTTCTGACCTCCGCAGCGAATTCGTATTATGCTCAGTTTTTCGTTTATAATCTCTTCTTCCTTGGCGTAATCCTGCGAGAGTTCCTTGTCGTTGATGTAACGCGTTACAATTTCGACCCGGTCGATTTCGTCGCGCTGACTTATAGCTTTTGCCAATTCGAGCACATATTTGGTCTGACCGCCCGTGTCGGCGTCGCGTCCAAGTTCGAGATTGTGTCCTCTAATCAATCCGTGAATATTGTAAAGTTGTACGTAAAGTTTTTTGTTTGTCATTGTTCTGTAATCTTATTTCTGTATTTATTGTATAGCTGATCGCCGGCGGGGATGGCGCCTTCGATTCCGCAGATGTCCGCCGCAAAGTCGTTTGCTATCCGGTTGATTTTGCCGATATCGATACGTTTCAGATAACCGATACAAAGAATAGCCGAAAATGCGTCGCCCGCTCCGACGGTGTCGACGACTTTTCGGGGCGAGCTTTTATAATTATCAAAATCCTTTCCGTCGAATATAAGAGCTCCTTCCGCTCCTTTTGTAACGCAGATCAAATCGATATCGAATTCACGACTCAATAATTCAATAACGTCTTTTTCGGTTCCTTTATATCCGAACATACTTTTTACTTTCAATAGTTCCTCTTCGTTTAATTTGATTACGTCCGATACTTCCAACGATTTTTCTACGAGAGGTTTGGAAAAGAAGTCGTGGCGCAGATTCAAATCGCAAAAGAATTTCAGCGAGCCGATTTTGAAAATTTCTTCGAGAGTATTTCTCGATGCGGAGCTGCGTTGCGCAAGGGTGCCGAAATACAACAAATCCGTTTCATCTTCGAGCAGTTTTTTCGCATTTGCTTCAAGTCTCAGAAAATCATAACTGCATTCCGGCGAAATCGTAAAACGGGGAATGCCGTTCGCGTCGAGTTCTACATTGACCGTTCCTGTCGGATGCTCTTTGTCTATGTAAATATAATCCGTATTGAAGCCGGCGGATTTAAGAAAGTTTAAGATTTCTTTTCCGTTTTCGTCGTCGCCGACGCTCGAAATCAGAATGCCTTTGCCGGAAAGTTTCCATACATGATAAATAAAATTGAACGGCGCGCCTCCGAGCCTTTTGCCGTCCGGATAAACGTCGTACAATATTTCTCCGAATGCTGTAATCGCGGGTGATTTCATGGCAGCCCTGTTTTGAAAAATATCTTTATAAAATAAAAAAATATAATTTATATACAAATTGAGAAGATGAGGTTTGACCATTAATTAGGATATTTTGTAAGTTATTAATCAAAAAAAAGGGAAATAGATGAGCAAGAAAAAAACAGTAGAGGAACACGTCGCTAAGGTTCCTAAATATTTCAATCCGTGGCATCATGTGGAATACGGAGAAAACGCTCCTGCGGTTGTGAATGCAATTATCGAAATTCCGCAGGGCTCAAAGGCAAAATACGAACTCGACAAAAAGAGCGGTCTTCTCAAACTCGACCGCGTCTTATTCTCCGCCGTTTACTATCCCGCCAACTACGGTTTCCTGCCTCAGACGTTGAGCGACGACGGCGACCCGCTCGATATTTTGGTGCTCTCTTCGATCGACGTCGATCCGATGTGTATTATCGAGTCGAAAGTTATCGGCATGATGCGAATGGTCGACGAGGACGAAATCGACGATAAAATTATTGCAGTGGCAAACAACGATATTTCATTCAATCATATTACCGATATGAAGCATCTGCCTCCGCATACGACGATTCAGCTGAGAAGATTTTTCGAGGATTACAAAAAGTTGGAGCATAAGCACGTAGTAGTCGAAAAGTTTTACGGAAAGTCGGAAGCTTATAAGATTATCAGGCAGTCGATAAAAAAATACAAGAAAGAATACGATCTATAATTTTTTGCTTCTGTATTTCGAATAAAAATAAAAGGGAAGTCCGCTGAGCACTAGAATCAAGCCGAGCATGGCATTCTCTGTGTCGGAAATCAATGTGGCTATAAGGTAATACGACGCAAAGGTAATAAAGATTACCGGCGTATATGGATATCCCCAAACTTTATAAGGTCTTTTGGCGTCGGGAAGTTTTTTCCTCATAATAAAAATGCCGTAAGCGCCCAGTAAATAGAAGAGCCACGAAGCAAACATCACATAGTCGGTGATAGTGTCGAAAGTGCCCGAAAGCACGAGCGCGCAGGACCAGATTCCCTGCACGACGAGTGATACGTGCGGAGTGCCGAACCGCGGATGAACTTTTCCGAGCGAATCGAAAAAGATTTTCGATTTCGACATTGCAAAAGGAACTCGAGCCGTGGCGAGTATGCTGCCGTTAAGCGCGCCGAATGTCGATATGATTACAATCAGCGAAATAAGATTGCCTCCGAAATTCCCGAATACTTTTTCTGCGGCTGTGGCGGCTACTAAAGGCGAATTTGCCATTTCCGATATCGGCATCACATAGAGATAAGCTATATTGATTAATACGTAAACTCCTATTACAATCAAAACTCCGAACAACAAACCGAGAGGAACGTTCCGGTTGGCGTTTTTGACTTCGCCGGAAACAAACGTAATATTGTTCCATGCGTCGTAAGCCCAGAAAGCGCCGGCAAACGACAATCCGATTAAACCGAATAAATTTTGCGACGTAGACCCGGGCAAACGGAAACCGGTATAAACGTTCGAAATGCTGCCGTCGCCCAGTAAAATTAAGAGTACGGAAAAGACGATTATTATTCCGATCTTTATATAAGTAACGGCGGTCTGCAGCGAACCGCCGGTAATAACTCCGATATAGTTGATGCCCGTCAAAAAGATTATTGCAATAATCGCTACGGATTTTGTGCCGAAGTCGAAAAACGGATAGATTTTTCCGGCAAGCGGAATTGTAAAATAAAACTGCTGCCACGCCGTCGGCAGTTCGAAATAGTTTACGAAATACCCTACATACTCCGCAAACACATACGCAATTGCCGCCTGGCTGCCGGTTTGTATAACGGAAAGAATCGACCAGCCGTATAAATACGAAGTGAAATCGCCGTACATCTTTTTAAAATAGATGTACTGACCGCCGGTGTCGTCGAACATGCCCGCCATCTCTGCATTGATAAAAGCTCCTATAAGAGTAATAAAGCCCGCAGCAATCCAGACCAGTATCATGAGTTCGGGCGAGCCGAGCTGCTGAGCCATTGTGGAAGGTTTCCGGAAGATTCCCGAACCGATCATCGAGCCCGCTACAATCATAACGGCGGCTGTAAGAGAAAGTCCGCGTATCAGCTCGGTTCGGGGTTGTTTCATTCTATACTCTTTTTCCCAATTTTAATTACTCAAAAAAATAAAATAAGAGTTCAAATCCAAAAGGAAAAATTT